>QIHH01000143.1 GCA_003230195.1 Gammaproteobacteria bacterium | reverse complement strand
AACGAGATGATGACTATTTTATTTTTATGTTTAATGAGCTTGAGGAGGTGACTCAGGCACAGCAGTTATTGATTGATATCATCACCGAGTGCCGGCAGTAGCATTTATCTTTTTCGGTAACTGGATATCAATGGCGCGGTATAATCACGGTATCTCACATGCGGTTTTAAGCGGAATAGTAGAATGATTACAGTTGGAAAACATTATAATTTAGAAGTAGTAAAAAGCGTCCATTTTGGATTTTATCTAGATGCTAAAAACCTTGGTGAGGTACTATTGCCAGGTAAATATGCAGATAATGATCTTGCGATTGGCGATTACATTGATGTGTTTCTCTATCTCGATTCTGAAGACCGCCCAGTGGCCACCACAGAAACACCATTTGCACAGGTGGGTGAGTTCGCTTATCTACGAGTGATGGCGACAACTAAGGTGGGGGCTTTTATAGACTGGGGACTGGAGAAAGATATTTTGGTTCCCTTTGGTGAGCAGCATTTGCCGATGGTAACGGGTCGTTCATATCTGGTTTATCTCTACCTTGATAAAGCGAGCAATCGGATTGTTGCCTCATCCAAGGTCGATAAATTTCTGGATGATGAGCGGCCTCATGACTTTAAAGAGAAGCAGATGGTAAAATTGATTATCGCCAATACCACAGATCTGGGGTTTAAGGCGATCATTAATAATACCCACTGGGGGGTGTTGTATACCAATGACGTACATGAGCGGCTGAGCTTTGGCCAATACAAAGAGGGTTTTATTAAAAAAATAAGGCCTGATAACAAGATTGACCTGACATTACAGGGCGGTGCTGGTGAACGCAGTAAACATGCGCTTTTGATAGAAAAAAAACTAAATGAAAATGATGGCTTTCTGCCAGCTCATGATAAATCTGATCCAGTAAAAATTTCTGAACTGTTCGGTATCAGCAAAGGGGCATTTAAAAAGGCGCTTGGTATTTTGTATAAACAGAAAGTGATCATGATTGAAAAAGAAGGTATTCGGTTAGTTAAAAAATAAGCGAACAGGTACCCTAGTATTTGTTTTGAGATGACCCGAAGGTAGCAAACGGATAATCAGGCCATGTACATGGTTAAGCATGCTTTTTATCCTGTATTCCGTATATTTTTGCTTTGCTAGAGCATAAAACCCCTGCTTATGAAAAGGTTTCTATAGATAGAAAAAGTTTGCCAGAGTTGATATTACCATTTTAATTATTATGTTTGCGGTACAGTGCCGAAAATGTGGAGACAATATGGGTTAACGTCAAGAATAATTATTATCTGAACCAGTGTTCTCTGAATTAATTCTAATTACTGGTATCACAAAACAGTAAGAGGATGGAGTAATGAGCGTGGTCATCGTTGGCATCACCAGTTTTATGTTGAGAGACAGCGCTTTTTGGAATCACTGTTTTTTAAAAGGCCTGCTTGCATGACAGTCGGGAATCATTGTCTAGAGCGGTGGTTTACATTGATGCTATGCAGTCTAATCATGGTTGGTTGTACCCACCAGCCGTTTTCCAGGTCAGCAGCACTTCCTCCTCCGCCTATATCCGCGCTAGACCCGTTACCCATGTCCTTTGAGGAGCAACAGCAAATGATCATGCATTTGCTGCAGGTTCTGTCGCAGAAGGAGACGGAAATCAGTCAACTGCGAGCTCACCAGCAGAGTCAGGTTAAGGAACTGAAAGAGACGACCAGTCAGGCGGCGCGTGCAGAGATTAAGTTGCGTCGGTTTGCCACTGAGGCAGATGTGGCTTCACAGCTTGCTGAAGTAGAGGTGGCCATGGAAATGCTACGTTCCACGTTGGGAACAGAGCACAAGGGATCACTGCAGTTGTTGGCGCAGCGGCTGCTTGATGTTGCGACAACTTCTTTTAAACAAGATGAATATAGCATCGCGGCAGACCTTGTGGCGCAGGCTGAGCAATTCATTGCGATGTTGATGGATAATCACTTGACGGTGGTGGCAGAAGTAACATCTGAAGTGCCCTTTAAGGTGGCTATCCCGTTAAAAATAAAGGTCGATAGTCACCTGCGTGGTCAACCGAATAGCAGTGCTGCTGTTCTTGACGTGCTAAAGACGTCGACACTGGTCGTAGCACGTGCCTATCAGGGCCAATGGTTATATGTACAGACTGAGGCCGGTGATTTCGGCTGGGTCATGATCGAGTTACTTGAAGCACCCTAAAATTAGTTTCATAAACTCCAGCAAGCTGTGCTTTTTCATCTAATTTTGCCTTGTGTCACACTCTTCTGAGCATATTTTAATAGTCTGTCTGGATGATACGTACACAAGCTCTACGCGATTAAAGCCGATTCATTGTTAATCCGTGCAATGTACCCGATCGCGGCCGGAGCGCTTGGCTTCATAGAGCATTTGGTCGGCACGTGCTAGCACCGCATCCGCTGATTCATCACTACTGTGGCTGTTGGCCACACCGATGCTCAGGGTGACTGCTATCGATTGGTCGTTGAACTGATAGGTGGCGCCATGTACTTGGATACGGATACGTTCTGCCATGTCTCGAGCGGCAGATAGTGTTGTCTCAGGCAGTACGATAACAAACTCTTCACCGCCGTAGCGTGCCGCAAAATCGATATTACGGATCGAGCTGAAAAGTGTTCTGGCGACGCTTGCCAGTACTTGATCACCTGCGAGATGGCCATAGGTATCATTAAGTTTTTTGAAGCGATCGATATCTAGCATGAGAATAGCAAAGGAACGTTGATTGCGTTTAAAGCGAGCAAGTTGATCGGCTAGGATGTCATCGAGTTTTTTACGGTTATAAAGGTCGGTGAGGCTGTCGGTAATGGAGAGTGTTTCAAGTAGCTTATTCTGTTTTTGCAAGGTTTGGCTGGCGGCCTTGAATTCATCGTGGCTGCGTTGTAGATTACCGGTCATCTGGTTGAACACCTCGGTCAAGTGCCCGAGTTCATCACGTCGTACTACTGGTAGCTGGATCGCTAGATCGCCAGCGGCAATGTGGTCTGCCGCACTCGTCAGGCGTTCAAGCGGGATGACGATTGAGTGCCCCATGCGCCAGGCAACAATTGCTACTAGTAGTGTGAGTCCGCCCATCAGGGCTAAAAATAGATTACGAAAGGCGGACCATGCTGCGTAGATCTCAGCTCGATCACGTTCCACCACCACAATTACTGGTAGGGTCTGGGGTATCAGCGCGAGTCCGAGTACGGTATTCTGCAAATGTCCCTCAAAGGTGAGGGGCTTACCCGTCTCTATGCGTAGGCGTTGTAGTACCTGCCTTGCGATTGGCGTGAATGCAACGTCCCGGTGGTGGGTACCAAGCAGTGGATTACCTGCGAGATCGACCAACAGCACATCACCTGGTGATAGTTTTGCGGTGTATTTGAGCGAGGGAAGTATTGTGTCGAGGTCGATAACTGCGAGCAGAGCACCGAGGATCTCATTCTCGAGCGAAAGTACTGGAACGGCTAGGGTGAGTGTGGTGGTGTGATAGCTTTGATTCCAGTGGGGTGGCTCAATAATGATGCCGTCGATTATTGCGCTTTGAGACCATGGATTTGGCAAGATAACTGGCGCTGGGGTGGCGCTGCTGCTGGCAACTATTTTCCCGCTGGGATTGAGCACTGCCAGTTGAAGTAGAGGGTTGAGTTTATCCTGTACCAGTCTCAGGTAGTGTGGCAGTGCCTGCGAAGTTTGTGATCTGTTTGATGATGCGCCGGGTTGATGCGTGAGTCCATTAAGTACCATGTTTGAAGTGGATAGCGTGCGTACTTCTTCAATGCGTTCCTCGAGCCAGTATTCCAGCTCGCGATTAGCATCGACTGCTAGTGTGTGTAGTTGGTGGGTGACATTGTCAGTGAGCATCGCCTCATTTTGCCAAAATGAAAGCAGCCCTAATCCTGTGGACGGGATAAGTGTGGCAAGGATTGCGAAGATCAAAATTTTATTCTTGATGCTATTAATCGATATCACGATGGTTTTTTCAATTGAATATGATAAGTGTTGAAGCGATCATACAAGGAAACTCTAGACTATCCCAGTGTTCTGATGAAGCGTAATAAAATAACGGTTTCATGATTTTGACATAAAAATATTTATTTAGAATAAATTACGTAGTAATAAAACATGGATATATAATCATCAATTTTAAAGAGGCCAAAATTAAGGTCACTGGTAAGATTGTTTGCTTTTATCAAAGAATACATGATTGCGGTGATTGATTTTTAGCAGCTGAATTCAGAGAAGACATTTTTTCAGCTGAGCAAGGAAACATCATCAGGTTTTAAATGTCTGTACCAGCGATTGAAGCTCTACCGCAAGTTTTGAAAGCTCACGGCTAGCATTTTCAGTTTGTTGTGCCCCCTGGCTATTCTGTTGCGTAATGGTGTTAACAGAGAGAATATTTTTATTAATTTCTTCTGCGACTGTGGTTTGTTCTTCTGCTGCGCTGGCAATCTGGGTATTCATGTCGTTAATTTTTGATACCATATGAGTGATCTCTGTTAGCGCATGAGCTGCCTGTCCTGCCTGAGCAACACTTGAGTCAGCCTTTTCTTTGCCGCTTTCCATTACTGAAACGGCATCTTGTGTGCCTTTTTGAAACTTTTCAATCATTTGCTGAATTTCAAGTGTTGAATCTTGAGTCCGACCGGCAAGGGTGCGCACTTCATCGGCGACCACCGCAAAGCCACGTCCTTGTTCGCCTGCTCTTGCCGCTTCAATGGCAGCGTTAAGTGCGAGCAGGTTGGTTTGCTCGGCGATGTCTTTAATCACATCAAGTACGCGACCGACATTTTCAGACTCTAAAGAGAGCATATTGATTACATCGGAAATGCGTTGTACGTCACCATTTAGCTCATTGATGGATTCTACGGCACGACTTACCACTGTCTCGCCTTCTTTCGCCTGACTATCGGCATCATTGGCTGCCTGTGATGCGGTGTTAGCACTGCGGGCAACTTCCTGTGCAGTGGCACTCATCTCATTAATCGCTGTTGCTATTTGCTCACTCTGCTGTAATTGGGTTTGAATTCCCTGATTAGATTGAGCACTGATAGAAGACATTTGGTCGGATGCAGCAGCAAGTTGCGTACTTGCGCTGGTGACTTGTGACATGACTGTTTTTATTTTTGTGAGCATCTTATTAAGGGCATTGCCCATTTGTCCAACCTCATCATTGGCTTCAATATTCGCCATAATAGAAAGGTCTGAATTTTGTTCAATATTAGTTAATGTGGTACGTAGGTTAGCGAGTGGGTTGAAGATAATATTAATGGAAATTTTGGCCAAGACAATGGCGATTAAAACACCAAGCATCAGCATGATCCATATTGTAAGCGTGAGGCGATCTGCTTTAGCTGTGATTGCTGTACTGTCATCAATTAATAATTCCCGTTGCTCTTTTGATAATTTAGTTAATAGCGACTGGATCTGATCACTGATGGGTTCTAGTTTAGTTCTTAACCAGTAATTAGCTAGGTTCCAGTTAGGCTGTGCTTTCATTAAGAATAATTTTTTCTGCAAAGGGGCGAATTTTTTACGTGCTTCGGCATATGCTCGGAATGCTTGCCGCTGTTTTTTAGTGAGTTTTTTCATATTGTTTTTAAGCGTGGAGAAACGTTTATTATTCTTTGCTGCTATTTTATCGTATGCAGTACGGTATTTTTGTTCACCAGATAATAAAAATGCATGAATATTTGCGAGCTCCAATGCGGTAGTACCTCTTACATCAGACATCATACCAAGCAGTGCTTTGCGCCCAATGTCATCTTTAACCTTTAACTCAAGATCGATGATATGGGTAATTTGTTTGATCATGCTATTGGTAAGGGGTGCTGCTTTATCATGTAACAGTTGAATCACTGGAGTATTGTTTTGAGTTTGTGCAATATCTTCGATCTTTTGGCGTTCGGTGTCGAATTCGCTTAATAACTGTTCAATATTATTGAGCTGTTCAATATTTTTTGGGTTATTCCAGTTTCCTGATTGGGTTCGAAGTATGGCGATTGCCGGCTCTACTTTGTTTTGCCACGAGGAGAGTCGCTCTTTTTTGAAGTGCTCTTCGCCAGTAATTATCCAGCCCTTTAATGAAGAGATATCGTGATTAATCCCATTGAGCAAATTTATGCTCGCGAATGCGACTGGGGTTCGTTGTTCGCTAACTTTATGGGCAAGTTGTTTGGTGCCACTGGCTTGCCAGATGGTTACGGTCGAAATTAATACTATGATGCTAGTCATCATGGTGTATGAAATAGTTATTTTTCTTTGTAGGGAGCTAGCACCTGTTTTCGATGTGGTCATGTCTGTCCGGTCCTTGTCAAACTATTATATTATAATTTCCGAATGTTGATGCTTGTCGGCGTCAAAAAAATTACACTTTTAATCTGTAAATTAATACAGCATTAAATGTGCCACTAATGGCTGATCAGCGATATGGTAATGAAGCGTCCCTTAGAATGAGGGACGAAAAAGAATGTAGAGGGAGGTATTGCTATGTTACGACGATACCGCTATGACGGAGTAGTGCATCGATTTGAGGTTCACGGCCGCGGAAATCAATGAAGAGTTCCATCGGATCACGTGAGCCGCCCTGTTCCAAAATCATCGATAGAAAGTTAAGGCCGGTTTCACGGTCGAAAACTCCCTTCTCTTCAAATAATGAAAAGGCATCGCTAGAGAGTACCTCCGCCCATTTGTAACTGTAGTAACCTGCCGCGTAACCACCTGAAAAGATATGAGAAAAACTATGTGGGAAGCGATTAAACGAGGGTGGTTTGATCACTGAAACATGTTGCCGCACATCATCCAGGATTTCGTGGATTGCAGCGCCCTTCTTAGGATGAAATTCCAAGTGGATGCGGAAATCAAAGATTGAGAATTCCAGTTGACGTACCATTTGCATCCCCGACTGGAAATTTTTTGCCGCTATCATTTTGTCGAACATCTTATCCGGTAAGGTTTCACCGCTTTGATAATGACCAGAAATCAGCGCCAGTGCGCCGCGTTCCCAGCACCAGTTTTCCATAAACTGGCTCGGCAATTCGACCGCATCCCATGCCACGCCGTTGATGCCGGAAACACTGGGGTAGTCCACCTTGGTCAGCATATGGTGCAGGCCGTGACCAAATTCGTGGAACAGTGTCAATACTTCGTCGTGGGTGAAGAGCGCTGGGTCATCGCCAATGGGTGACGAGAAATTACAGGTGAGATAGGCGACCGGGGTTTGTATGGCGCCGTTGTCGGTTAGTTTACGCACGATGCACTCATCCATCCACGCGCCGCCGCGTTTGAACTGGCGTGCGTAGAGGTCGAGGTAGAACTGTCCGCGCAGGTGGCCATCCTTATCAAAAATCTCAAAAAAGCGTACATCTTTGTGCCAGGTTTCAACGCGGCGTGATTCGGTGATGTTAAGGCCGTAAAGTTTCTCAACTACATCAAACATGCCCGCGATCACACGGTGTTCCGGGAAATAAGGTTTGATCGCTTCCTGTGAGATTGAATATTTGTGTTGGCGTAATTTTTCGCCGTAATAGACGATATCCCACGCTTCTAGTTCTGCGATATCGTGCTGTTTATTGGCAAAGGCGCGTAGTTCGTCGAGGTCGCTTTTCGCGATTGGCAGCGAGCGCTCTGCGAGGTCGGTAAGGAACTCCATCACCTGTGATGTTGAAGCCGCCATCTTGGTGACGATTGAACGCTCGGCGTAATTTTCAAAGCCAAGCAGTTGTGCCGCTTCATGACGCAGCGCCAGGATCGCTTCCATTAGCGGTGTGTTATCCCATTTGCCAGCATGTGGGCCCTGATCTGAGGCACGGGTAACAAAGGCGGTGTACATCTTTTTTCTAAAATCACGATCGTCGGCATAGGTCATCACGCCTAGGTATGATGGGAATTCAAGGGTGAAGAGCCACCCTTTTTGCTCTCGTTGCGCAGCGCTTTGTTGTGCCATTGCGCAGGTTGAGTCGGGTAGCCCGGCAAGGCCTGATTCATGAGTGATGATTTTGCTCCATGCACGGGTCGCATCAAGAATATGTTCTTCAAATTTACTGGTCAGGGTAGAGAGCTCTTCCATTAACGCTTTGTAGCGCGCTTGCTGTTTCTCGTTGAGGTCGATCCCTGAAAGGCGGAAGTCACGGATCGCGTTATCGATGATCTTTTTCTGCGCACGATCAAGTTTGCGGTATTCCTTACCCTTGGCGATTGATTGATAGGCTTTGAATAGAGCGCCATGCTGCCCCATCTCTGTGCCGTAGTTACTGAGCTTGCCAAGGCAGGCGTTATAAGAGGCGCGCAGTTCATCGCTGTTAACAACAGAGTTCATGTGGCTGACTGGCGACCAGACGCGTGACAGGCGCTCATCTATATCTTCCAGTGGCTGAATCAGGTTATCCCAGGTGTAGTTCGTGTTGGCGGCAAGCAATGCTTCTACCTGTGCACGGCAATCGGCCAGTGCTTGGTTGATCGCTGGTTCAACATGATCAGGTTTTATCAGGCTGAATCGTGGCAGGCCACTAAGATCGAGTAACGGGTTATTCATGGTTTTGAAGGTACCTTTAATTGTTCATTCACGCATTAACACCATCTAATGTACCATGTAAAAAAAGAACTAGGTAACGAAGGCAGCGCATTCAGCAGGCGCTTAAACAGGGAGTAAAGATGACGCAGCATTTTGATTTAATTGCTATCGGTGGTGGTAGCGGCGGTATGGCGGTGGTGCGGCGTGCGGCTGAATACGGTATGAAGTGCGCGGTTATTGAGTCGGCTCGCTTAGGCGGTACCTGCGTTAACGTTGGCTGCGTACCAAAAAAAGTGATGTGGTATGCCGCACAACTCAGCCATGCGCTGCACGATGCCGCTGAATACGGTTTTGATGCTGCGCTGACGGCGATTGATTGGTCGCAACTAAAATCGGGGCGTGACGGTTACGTGGCGCGGCTGAATAAAATTTATGCACGTAACCTCGCGAACTCAGAGGTTACCCTGATTGCAGGGCACGCTGCGTTTGCATCAAACAATAGTGTGATGGTTAATGGTGAGACCTATAGTGCAGATCACATCGTGGTTGCCTGTGGTGGTCGCCCTGCTGTTCCCGATATTCCTGGCGCTGAGCATGGCATCACCTCCGATGGTTTTTTTGAGCTAGCGTCATTGCCACGCCGGGTGGCGATAGTGGGTTCCGGCTACATTGCAGTGGAACTGGCAGGTGTATTGAATGCACTCGGGAGTGAGGTTAGTCTGATGTTGCGACGCCAGCACCTGCTTGCCCGATTTGATGTAATGTTACGTGAAGAGCTGATGGAACAGATGCAGGATGATGGCATTCGCATCACCACCAGTGTTAGTTTTTCGAGTGTTGAGCGCGCAGATGATCAAACAATTACACTGCATACAGATGATGGTGTAATGGATGGCTATGACACCTTGATCTGGGCAATTGGACGAGAGAGCAAGGTGAATGGTGTGAACCTCGACGCGGCAGGCCTGAGTATTAACGATGCCGGTTTTATTCCCGTGGATGAATTTCAGAACAGTGTCGTGAGCGGTATCTATGCGATTGGTGATGTGACGGGGCAGGCTGCATTAACCCCCGTTGCGATTGCTGCTGGGCGAAAACTAGCGGATCGCCTCTTTGGCGGCAAGCTCGATGCAAAACTGGATGAAAACGATATCCCGTCTGTGGTGTTTAGTCATCCACCGATAGGCACCATTGGTATGACCGAAGATGAGGCGCGACAACAGTTTGGTGATGATGTGAAGGTGTATCAATCTCGCTTTGTTCCTATGTATTATGCGCTGACGGCACGTAAGCCTCGCAGTGTGATGAAGCTAGTCACGGTTGGCGCCACTGAAAAAGTGGTGGGTTGTCACATCATTGGTGATGGCGCGGATGAGATGTTGCAGGGTTTTGCCGTGGCAATCAAGATGGGGGCGACTAAGGCTGACTTTGATAATACCACCGCGATTCATCCGACCAGTGCTGAAGAGTTAGTGACGATGCGTTGAGTCATTTTATATAATTAAGGGATAAAGAATATGCCGCTCAGAAAGTATTTGGATACAACACCGTCTATTGCGGATAGTGCCTTTATTGATGAAATGGCGCTGGCGCTGGTGATTGGTGATGTGACCATTGGTGAAGACGCATCACTTTGGCCGATGGTGGTTGCTCGTGGTGATGTGCATTCGATAATGGTTGGTGCGCGCACGAATATTCAGGATGGTTCTATATTACATGTGACGTCAGATAATGAATTTAATCCCGGCGGTAGCCCGCTGGTGATCGGTGAGGATGTGACCGTGGGCCATGGTGCTATCCTGCATGCCTGTACCATTGGTGATTTTTCCCTAGTGGGTATGGGTGCTACGGTACTGGATGGTGCGATTATTGAAAAGCATGTGATGGTGGGTGCGGGAAGTCTGGTTGCGCCAGGTAAAAAACTGGCGAGTGGTTATCTTTATGTTGGTAGCCCGGCACGACAGGCACGCCCACTGACAGGGAAAGAACTTGCATGGCTAGCGTATTCGTCGAGCCACTATGTGGCACTGAAAAACAGTCATATGAAAAATTAAGAAATTGATAGACAAGGAGTTGTTGTGATTAAACTTTATAGTTTTGGCCCTGCCTTTGGTGTGCCTGACCCAAGTCCATTTGTGATGAAGGTGGATGCATGGATGCGGATGTCCGGCATTCCATTTGAGCATGTGAGTAGTGTTGGAAACTTGCGTAAGGCACCTAAAGGGAAGCTTCCTTTTATTGACGATGGTGGTAAAGTGATCGCAGACTCACACCTGATTATCGATTATTTTCGTCTACAATATGATTCGCCTCTAGACCAAGGGTTAACCGCAGAACAGAAAGCGATTGCGGTGATGGTGGGTAAATCACTGGATGAGCATCTTTACTGGTGCCTGGTATATTCTCGCTGGATTCGGCCGGATA
>QIHH01000066.1 GCA_003230195.1 Gammaproteobacteria bacterium | reverse complement strand
GTGCGGTGCGTAAGTTCCTGGCTGAAAATACTGCTAACTTTGATCCACGTAAGTTCCTGAAAGAATCGACTGCCGCGATGTCTGATATTTGCAAGGCGCGCTTTGAGGCGTTTGGTTGTGAAGGGCAGGCGTCAAAAATTGAAGCTCAGTCACTTGAGCAGATGATCAGCTATTACAAATAAAACTGATTGGATACCATAAAAAAGCCCCGAGCTGTTCCGTAGCTCGGGGCTTTTTTATTCAGTCAGGGATGTTTTCTAGCGGTTTATTGAGGCGAGGTATTTGCTGAATTCCCTGCCATTTTCGGGGTGCCTTATGCCATACTCAACAAAGGCCTTCATGTAACCAATTTTTGAGCCACAATCATGAGATTTTCCGGTCATGTGAAAGGCTTCCACCGTCTCTAGCTCGATCAAACTGGCGATTGCATCTGTTAACTGAATTTCGTCACCAGCACCTGGCGCTGTATTTTCTAGTAAATCCCAGATTCTTGACGATAATACATAGCGACCGACAACCGCAAGATTAGAAGGCGCTTCTTCTGCTCTAGGCTTTTCAACGACTTTGTTCATTGCTGCTGATTCACCTGGTAATACTATTTTACCACCACAATCGACGACACCGTAGCTAGATACCTGCTCTGATGGGACAGGTTCAACCATTATTTGACTGGTTTGGGTCTCTTCAAAGCGTTTAATCATTGCTGCGAGGTTTTCATTTTTAAGGTCGCAAGAGGCTTCATCGATCAATACATCCGGCAGCACAACAATAAATGGTTTGTCACCGATGAGTGGCCGAGCGGTGGCTACCGCATGGCCGAGTCCTTTTGCCTGCCCCTGTCGGACGTGCATGATGGTGATATCTTTAGGGCAGATAGTTTGAATTTCTTTTAATAACTTTCTTTTGACCTTTTTTTCTAGTGTTGTTTCTAGTTCAAAAGATTTATCAAAGTGGTTTTCAATGGCATTTTTTGATGAGTGTGTGACCAGTATTATCTCTTTAATACCGGCATTAATGCATTCATTGACGATGTATTGAATCAATGGCTTATCTACCAGAGGAAGCATCTCTTTAGGGATGGCTTTGGTTGCTGGTAGCATGCGTGTGCCGAGCCCGGCGACAGGGATGACTGCTTTTGTGATGGTATTTGAGTTCATGTTTTTAATTTAGACCTTGTAATAATCACGGTACCACGAAACAAAATTCGCAATTCCATCTTCGATTGATGTGGCTGGTTTGAAGCCAACGTCGTTTATTAGGTCATCAATATTTGCATAGGTTTCAGGAACATCACCAGGCTGTAGTGGCAACATATTTTTCTGTGCTTTTTTACCGATACAGTCTTCGATTACCTCGATAAAGTGCGATAGTTCAACTGGGCTATTATTGCCAATATTATATATTCGGAAAGGCGCGTAGCTGGTGCCGGTATCGGGATTATCACTGGACCAGTCTGGGTTTGGCATGGCTGTATGATCTAATGTCCTGATAACACCTTCAACAATATCGTCGATATAGGTGAAATCACGTCGGCATTTACCATAATTGAATACATCAATGGGCTTTCCTTCCAGGATAGCTTTGGTAAATAAAAATAGCGCCATATCTGGTCGGCCCCATGGGCCATACACAGTAAAAAAGCGCAGGCCGGTTGTTGGAATTTGGTAAAGGTGGCTGTAGGTGTGGGCCATCAACTCATTAGATTTTTTTGTGGCGGCATACAAGCTTACGGGGTGATCTACATTGTCATGGACAGAGAAGGGCATGTTTGTGTTGGCCCCATAGACAGAGCTGCTTGAGGCGTAGACAAGGTGGTCTACTTCCGTATGGCGACATCCTTCGAGTATATTAGTTGTTCCATTTATATTGCTATCAATATAAGAATGAGGGTTGATTAGTGAATAGCGTACACCTGCTTGAGCGGCAAGATGTATCACCTTGTCTGGTTGTTCTTCCTTGAATAGTTTAGCGATACCATCGCGGTCTTCAAGGTCGAGGCGGATATCTGTGAAGCCTTTGCGCGAAGTTAGGCGCTCCAGACGTGCTTTTTTGAGGTTTACGTCATAGTAGTCGTTGAGGTTGTCCAGACCGACAACTTCATCACCTCTATTGAGTAGATAGTGGGCGACATTGGAGCCAATAAAGCCGGCTGTGCCTGTGATCAGAACTTTCATGATTATATTTTTACCTTAAGTTTTGCATTTAGGTGTTTTATTTACGTCCGATGGTGTAATAGGTGAAACCAAGGTTGTGCAAGGTCTTTAGGTCATAAATGTTGCGCCCATCAAAGATGGTGGGTGATTTTAGTTGACTCTTGATGAATTCAAAATCAGGACTGCGGAAGGCCTGCCACTCGGTTATGATAATTAAGGCGTCGGCACCAGATAGTGTGCTGTTAGTATCGTCACAAAGCACCAGGTCTGAGCGGTCACCATAAATTCGCTGGGCTTCACCCATCGCTTCTGGGTCATATGCCTGTACTTTTGCACCGGCTTGCCATAGGGCTTCCATTAATGTGCGGCTAGGTGCCGCGCGCATATCATCGGTTTTTGGTTTAAAGGAAAGTCCCCATACAGCAAAAGTTTTGCCTTTAAGGTCACCGTCGAAATGTGTATTAACCTTCTGGAATAGCACCGTTTTTTGGCGATTATTAACAGTTTCAACTGCTTGCAGGAGCGGTGCATCATAGCCGATTTCATTGGCGGTACGTTCAAGGGCCTGTACATCTTTAGGAAAGCATGAGCCGCCATAGCCGCAACCAGGATAGATAAAGTGGTAGCCAATGCGTGGGTCGGAACCGATGCCGATACGTACCTGTTCAATGTCCGCCCCAAGACGTTCTGCCATGTTAGATAGCTCGTTCATGAAGCTGATTTTAGTTGCAAGCATAGCGTTAGCAGCATACTTTGTCAGTTCTGCAGAGCGGATATCCATCACTACCAAGCGGTCATGGTTACGGTTGAATGGGGTATAAAGTGCGCGTAACAGCTCGGTGGTGCGCGGGTTATCAGTACCGATTACAATGCGATCTGGTTTCATGAAATCATCGATTGCAGCACCTTCTTTGAGGAATTCCGGGTTTGATACAACGTCAAAATCGATATTTTTTCCGCGGGCTTTAAGGGCGCTTATAACGGTTTCGCGAACTTTGTCTGCCGTGCCAACTGGAACCGTCGATTTATCGATAATGACACGGTAATCATCCATGTGCTCACCGATGCTTTTCGCAACAGCTCTGACGTATTGGAGGTCAGCAGAGCCATCTTCATCCGGTGGGGTGCCGACGGCAATAAACTGAAATAGGCCGTGAGCGACGCCAGCGGCTATATCTGTTGTAAATGAAAGTCTTCCATTTTTGGCGTTATCAAGCACTAGTTTTTCAAGCCCAGGCTCATAGATTGGGATCTCTCCCCGGTTCAACATCTCGATCTTGTTTTGATCGATGTCAACGCAGACGACGTCAATACCGACTTCTGCAAGGCAGGCGCCTGTCACGAGGCCAACATATCCAGATCCAAAAACGGTTACTTTCATAGCTTAAATTCCATATGTTATATTAGTTTGCAAACGGGTATTATCATTAATATTACATCAATAGTGTGAGTGGTACGAGTTTAGGGGGAGTGGGTACGTGAAAAAACTGTATTATAGCACTTTACCCTTGACTCTAGCTTTAATAACGCATCTCATGATGTAAGCGCGGTAGTCTGCTATATAGTTGCCTCTCCATCGGCCGTTATCAGGGATTATATTTAAAAGATTTTCGGGGTTTTTAAGCAGTTAAATGTTGGTCTGGCAGGGTGGGATTTATAGTTGTTCACAAAAACTAGTATGGTAAGTCATTTCTAATGGTAAGAGTATTTCGGCACTATATACCAACGGCATTTGTTTTGCTGGGGGTAATTGAGACTTTGGTTTTACTGTTGTCTGTGTTTCTTGGATCGTTGTTGCGATTCTGGGGGAGCGAAGTGACGCTGGCGTTCGATGCTCTATTGTTGGGTAAGTCGCTGCTGTTTGCTGCGTTGATGTTAAGCGCGATGACATTTATGGGGTTGTACCAACGCCACTTGCGGGAGGGGATTGTGGCTGCTTTGCTGCGAGTTGTTGCGGGTCTGGTCATCGGGTTTATTGCGTTAAGCATTCTTTTCTATATTTTTCCTAGCATTGCGCTCGGTAGGGGGGAGTTTGCGCTATCATCATTGGTTGCTCTGATTGTATTTGTTCGTTTTGTTGATGATGATACGGGTAATCGGCGCATTTTGGTGTTGGGGGTTGGGAATCGCGCAATGGCGATTAACAACTTATTGCGAAGAAAGACAGATCAGCGTGGTTTTTCTATTATCGGTTATGTGAAATTCCCAGGAGAGCGTGTCCTTGTTGAGGATAATGTTATTCAACATGATGTGACGTTATTGGAATTGTCCAAAAAATATCAAATTGACGAGATAGTGGTTGCGATTGAGGATCGGCGGCAGAGCTTTCCCATGCACGAAATAGTTGATTGTCGTATGAGTGGGATTGATGTGGTGGATTTATTGACTTTTTTTGAGCGTCAAACAGGAAAAATTATGATCGATATTCTCAACCCGAGCTGGTTGATTTTTTCTGATGGTTTTAAGTATGGGGTGTTAAGAGTTTATTCAAAACGAATTTTTGATATTGTGGCTAGTTTGCTGCTGTTGCTGATCTCTTTGCCGGTTATCATTGTGGCGGTAATAGCAATTTACCTAGAAGACCGCGGCCCCATTTTATATCGTCAGGTAAGGGTTGGTGAAAACTGGAAGTTATTTCAGGTGCTGAAATTTCGTAGTATGCGAGTGGATGCTGAGAGTGATGGGCAAGCGAAGTTTGCGTCAAAAAACGATAGTCGTATCACGCGTGTCGGCGATGTGATTCGTAAGCTCAGGGTGGATGAATTACCTCAAATCGTCAATGTGTTGCGAGGTGATATGAGCTTTGTTGGGCCACGTCCCGAGCGCCCTGTTTTTGTTGAACAGCTGTCGGAAAACATTGATTACTATTCGGAACGTCATCGAGTAAAACCAGGGATAACTGGTTGGGCTCAGATCTGTTACCCCTATGGCGATTCTGAGAAAGACTCCTATGAAAAGCTTCAATTTGATCTTTATTACGTGAAAAACTACAGTCTATTTCTTGATTTAATCATATTGTTTCAGACGGCTGGTGCTGTTTTGTGGGGTAAGGGAGGTCGCTGACCAGAATTATATTGTTTTTCCGTATAGTGGGTATTTAATGGCCTGCTATGCTTAGCTTGGCTGTTATTAGTTACGGGGCGGCAGCGGTCGCTTTTTTGTTGCTCTCCTTGTTTGCGGTTGTTAAGTGGCGTGCTTGCATTGAAGATGCTCTCTTATTGCTCGCATTAGTGACGACATTCGTTTGGGCGTTGCTGGTTTCTGCTGGGCATTTTTACGCTTACTTGAGTCCTTCATGGTTCTCTATTATTGAGCTGTTTCGTAATATTACATGGTTTGCACTGTTGATCCGCCTAGTTTTCATTGCAGGCAATCATCGCTGGTTGAGATTTGTAAAGAAAACGTTATTTTTTACGCTTGCAGGAGTACTTGGCAGCTTCATTTTGTTTATGTATCCAGTTTTTCATGCTGGAAATGGCGCGGTGTCATTCCCAGTGCCTGATGTTAATTTACGTCTAGTGGCCCACATTGTTTTGTCCTTGACTGGATTGTTCTTGCTCGAGCAGTGGTATCGTAACATTGGGGCGGAGCTTCGATGGAGTAGCAAATTTCTGTGCCTAGGCATTGCGAGCATATTTACGTTCGATTTCTTTTTATACTCTGACGCACTGCTGTTCGGTGGGGTTGATCTCGACTTTTGGAGTGTGAGAGGAATTATCTATGTGATGGCAGTGCCATTGGTTGGCATATCAATATCTCGTAGTCGTCAGTGGTTGCTTGGAGACTATGTTTCTCATCGGATGGCATTTCACAGTGCTGTGTTGGTGGTGGGGGGACTTTACCTTTTTGCCGTTGCACTGGGAGGCTACTACATTCGCCTGTATGGCGGTGGGTGGGGGAAAATTTTACAGGTGTTGTTTTTCTTTGCCTCACTTTTATTGTTATTATCGCTGGTTTTTTCTGGACAGCTGCGTGCTCAGTTAAAGGTTTTTGTGGGCAAACATTTTTTCTCTTATAAGTATGACTATCGAGAACAGTGGGCTAGCTTTATTCGAGCGCTTTCAATGGGCGGGACGGATGAGCAGTTAAGGGGACGAGCAATACAGGCTATTGCGAACATAGTGGAAAGCCCTGGTGGTGGGCTGTGGCTGCGAAATGATACGACGCGTGGCTTTCTACCTGTTACGGGAAGTAAAATGACAATAGGGTCTCACTGCCGTGAGCCGGATCATAGCTCTTTAGTGGCGTTTCTTGAGAAATGGCAGTGGGTTGTGAATCTAGGGGAGTATGAGCGAGATCCAAGTCTATATCGTGATCTGGTCTTGCCTAGGTGGTTGCTTGAATTGCCTGATGCTTGGCTTGTAGTTCCTTTAATGAAGCAGACGCAATTACTTGGTTTTATTGTGCTGACTCATTCGCGCGCTGGTGATCACTTTAATTGGGAAGACATTGACCTGCTTAGAATTGCGGGGCGAGAACTCGCTAGCTATCTCGCATTGTTAGAGGCCAACCGGGAATTAGTAGAGGCGCGTCAATTTGAAACTTTTAACCGGCTTTCTGCCTATGTAGTACATGACCTTAAAAACGTGGTTGGACAGCTGTCACTGGTCGTTGAAAATTCTCGAAAGCATAAAGATAATCCTGAGTTTATTAGTGATGCATTTGCGACTGTGGATAATGCGACGAATAAAATGCAGCGAATGTTGTCTCAATTGCGAATAGATAAGCATGTGGAAACGCGTGGTACGTTAGTGCGGATTGGTGAGGTGATTGATGAGGTTGTTGCCCGTCGTCAAGTGGCATTTCCCAAACCTGTTTTTACGGCATGTGAAGAGCTGGAGGTGGTGATTGATCGAGACAGGCTATCATCAGTCATAGAGCATGTCATTGATAATGCTCAGGAGGCAACGCCTGATGATGGAGTGATTACTGTTAAACTTATGGTTTCCGGTGATTATGCCGTTATTAAGGTTGACGACAATGGGTGCGGTATGAGCGAACAATTTGTTCGCGAGCGGTTATTTCGTCCATTTGATACGACAAAAGGGAATGCTGGAATGGGAATTGGCGTTTATGAATGCCAAGAGTTTATTTGTTCTTTGGGAGGGGAAGTGGAGGTTAATAGCCAAACAGGCGAGGGAACGCAATTTTGCTTGAGTATTCCACTTACCAAAATATTGGTCGAATAGCTTAAGTTGAGAGCATTTTTAAAAGAGGGTTATGTAGTGAGTCGATCTAAACAGGACCAGAAAACATTATTAGTTATTGAAGATGACGTCGGGTTACAGAGTCAGCTGAAATGGTGTTTCGATGGTTACAGAGTATTGATTGCTGGCAATAGAGAGGAGGGGTTGGTTCTTTTGAGGCGTTATGAACCACCCGTGGTTTTACTGGACTTAGGGTTACCGCCTGATGCTGAGAATGCGACCGAAGGGTTAGTGGCCCTTGATGAAATATTGAATTTGATTCCACATACCAAAGTGATCATTGTGACAGGAAATGATGATCGTAAGAATGCCATTAAAGCCGTTGCAAAAGGGGCGTATGATTATTATCAGAAGCCTGTAGATGCTGAAGTGCTAGGGTTAATTGTTAGTCGGGCATTTTGCCTTTATGAGTTGGAAGAAGAAAATCAGTTTTTGATGAAAGGTCGAAAAGCATCTGTCATTAAAGGGATTATTGGATCTAGCCCACAAATGATGAAAGTCTGTCGAATGGTTGAAAAAGTGGCCCCAACAAATGTGACAACGTTGCTGCTGGGAGAGAGTGGTACTGGTAAAGAGGTGATTGCAAGAGCACTTCATGAGTTAAGTACTCGTAAGTCAAAAGCATTTATTGCGATTAATTGTGGTGCGATTCCTGAAGCATTATTAGAGAGTGAACTTTTTGGCTATGAAAAAGGAGCCTTTACCGGGGCTAATAAGCAGACGAAGGGCAGAGTGGAGTATGCAGATGGCGGGACATTGTTTTTGGATGAAATGGGGGATTTGCCTGCTTCGCTGCAGGTAAAATTATTGCGTTTTTTGCAGGAGCGTGTGATAGAGCGGATTGGTGGGCGTAATGAAATTGCTGTGGATGTGCGCGTTATTTGTGCGACTAATCAGAACATTGATCAATTGGTTGAGCAAGGCGTTTTTAGGGAAGATTTATTTTACCGTATCAATGAGTTAACAATTAATATTCCGCCGTTACGAAAACGAGAAGGTGATGCTGTATTATTAGCGAAATTTATTTTAGCCCGATTTGCTAAGGAATTCAGCCGAAATATTAGTTCCATTTCTGATGAGGCGTTATCTGCGATAGAATCCTATTCGTGGCCAGGTAATGTGAGAGAGATGGAGAATAAGCTTAAGCGGGCAGTGATTATGGCGGAAGGGAATCAAATTACAGCTGAGGACCTGGAACTGGTTTTTGAATCGAAGTCGATGCCATTAAATTTACGTGAAGTGCGTGATCGTGCTGAATATGCAGCAGTGATCAGGGCGTTGAGTCTTTGTGGTGATAATGTTTCCCAGACAGCTGAAATTTTGGGTGTGAGTCGGCCTACACTGTACTCGATAATGGGTAAGCTTGGTTTAAAGTAAGATTATGGATTTTCTCATATTAGTTGAAGTTAATGATCTGAATATGCATGTTTCATCCGACGCTTTTGGTGGGATACTATCTAAGACACAACACTAGATTAGTTAGTGGGTTGTGTTAAGCAGTATTTATAATTTCATCTACTTTGTTAAAGGCTAGATCCAGTTGTGTTAGCGGCGTGTAAAAATGCGGTGAAAAACGGATGCCACCACCACGCTGTGCACAGATCACCTCTTCTTTCATCAGCTCTTGGTAGAGCATCTGTTGATTTTCGTACTTTGCATGAAAGGTCACATGCCGCCGTAACGGCCGCGCTCTGTTGGCGTTACAAGTGTCAACCTCGGGTTGGCGTGGATGATTTTCATCATATGCTTACTACGTTCAAGTAGTAGCATTTCGATTGTCTCAATGCCTGTTTTTAGTATTAAGCCGATGGTAGCATTGAGTGCATGAATTGCAAGCATGTTGGGGTTACCGCATTCAAAGCGGCGCGCGCTATTTGCTGGTTCCCATGTTTTGGTATCGTAGTCACCAATGGCCTCAACCATGTGCCAGCTATACTGATGCAGTTTGAGCTGTTAACGCAATTCGACGGGGCAGTAAAATAGTGCGAGTCCTTCGGGGCCGAGCATCCATTTGTAGCCGTCAGCCACTACAAAGTCCGCTTCTATCACCTGTGCGTTAAACGATATCGCATCGAGGCTCTGGATTGCATCGACACAAAATAAAATATCATTGGCACGGCAGTGATGGCCGAGTGGTGTCAGATCCATCTTGAGGTCACTGGCGTACTGAATGGAGGCGGGTATTGCTATTCATTGCATTGATCAAGGCCTGTTTTGGAGTCACCGCTGAGTTGAAATCGCCTTCGCGAAGTTCAACTTCTAATTGTCTAGGTGATTCCCATACAATGCGTTTGGAGGGGAACTCCTGATCACTGTAACAATGTTGTCACCCGCTTGCCAGTCGATACCGTAGGCGAGTACAGAGAGTGCCTCGGAGGTATTTTTTAACAGCGCGATATCATTCGGGTGATGGCGCGTTGATCAGGCGTGCAAGGCGTCGGCATAGTTTTATCTCAGTGCTCATCCAGCGTGGGTAATGCTGTGCACCCATGAGCGTGTTTTGTTCAGCGAAATCACTATGTGGAAACTCATCTTTGTTGATTAACTTGGTCATCGCTGTTCCTTATCGTTGATAGAAATACGATATTGCCAGCAAATCAAAGTTGCGACTTAATTTCAGCGTCGGATATTCATGGTGTAAACTACTTGGATTAGATCTACAGTGAGAGCTTTGCACGAGTCTATTTTCCGTTCCAGCCGCGTTATAAATGATCTCAAAATACTCATTTACTTGGTGTAAACTCCGTTTTTTCGATCATTTATGCCTTGCTGGAACGAAAACTAGTTCTCGTGCAAAGGTCTCACAGTGTATTTAGTGATGAGCTCATTCATGTCAGATAAGGGAAATCAAATGGAAAAAGCAGATATTGGCCTCATTGGATTGGCTGTCATGGGCCAGAATCTTGTGTTAAATATGGCGGATAACGGCTATAAAATAGCTGTCTATAATCGTTCCGCTCAAAAAACAGATGACTTTATGGCAGGTGTAGCAAAGGGTAAATCGATTGTGGGTACAAAAGGGATAACGGAGTTCTGCGATAGCCTCTCTTCGCCACGTAAAGTGATGTTGATGGTGAAGGCGGGCGAGGTGGTGGATCACTTTATTGAACGGCTGATACCACGTCTTGATGAAGGTGATGTGATTATTGATGGCGGAAATTCACTTTTCTCAGATACCCAGCGCAGAACGGTTAGCTGTGAAGCGAAAGGTATTTTGTTTTTAGGGATTGGTGTGTCAGGTGGTGAAGAGGGCGCGCGCTTTGGGCCATCGATTATGCCGGGTGGCAATCAAAAGGCGTGGGGGCTGGTTAAGGGACTCTTTCAGGCGATTGCAGCTAGGGTTGAGCAGGATGTCTGTTGCCAGTGGGTCGGTGAAGGGGGGGCGGGTCATTATGTGAAGATGGTACACAATGGTATTGAATATGGCGACATGCAGTTAATATGCGAAGCGTATCATATTCTACGTGATGTATTGAAGCTAGAACCAGCGGAACTGGCAGAGGTTTTTAATGAATGGAACCAAGGAGATCTCAATTCTTATCTGATTGAGATTACCGCGGATATCTTAAAGGTACAGGAAAATGGCGAGTGGCTGGGTGACAAGGTGCTGGACACTGCGGGCCAGAAAGGCACCGGAAAGTGGACTGGTATCAATGCTTTGGAGATGGGTGTTCCACTGACGCTGATTGGTGAAGCGGTCTTTGCGCGTTACCTCTCTTCATTTAAAGAGACTCGTATTGAGGCATCAAAGGCCTTTGCCGCGCCAGTGTATGAGCTTGATATCGATAAGGCCGCCTTGATTGAGGCCGTGCGCGATGCACTTTTTGCATCGAAGATTATCTCTTATACGCAGGGCTTTATGTTGATGAAAGAGGCTGCAAGCCAGTATCAATGGAAACTAGCCTATGGTGATATTGCGCTGATGTGGCGTGGTGGTTGTATTATCCGTAGTCAGTTTTTGAGTGATATTAAAGCGGCTTATGATAATAACCCTGAACTGGAAAACCTGCTGTTGGATGGCTACTTTCAAAATGCAATCGTTAAGGCACAGGATGGTTGGCGAAAGGCGTTGGTGATAGCGGTTCAGGCGGGTGTGCCGGTACCGGCGATGTCATCTGCACTCTCTTTTTACGACGGCTTTCGCACTGAAAAATTGCCTGCTAATCTGCTCCAAGCACAGCGGGATTATTTTGGTGCGCACACCTATGAGCGAATCGATAAACCTCGCGGTGAGTTTTTTCATTCTGATTGGAAGAAACTGGCGAATCAGGATTGATTTTTTAAGGGCACCTCTATTAATTCTGGGCGTGGCAGATTGCATTCAAAATTCGTGACATCAAGGCGTCAATAGCAGGTAATACCCAAGGGGCATATCGTAGCGGGACTATTGCCAAAATTGACAATGCTGATGGTGCGGATTTAGAATTTAAGCTGCGCGTTCATGAATTAATAGAGGTGCCCTTAAGGGAAAAAGGTGTTGCTGCGATAGCCACTAAAAAGTCGGGAAAGCGTTCGATTTCTGGATTAGATATAACTCAACGCGGCGATTGCGTTTGCGACCGTTGATGGTCCAGTGCTCATCAGTGGGATATCCCTCACCCCAGCTAACGGTATGCATCAGCGGTGTTGGTACGCCGATGTAACGGAGGTATTCACGTACCACAAAGGCGCGTTTGGCAGAGAGTTTTGCATTGTAATTATTGCTGGCTATTTTATCGGCAAAACCATTGATTAGCAGGCGTTCGACGGCCTCGTTATCTTGCAGGTAAGCGGCAATATCATTGAGAATCAATTTTGCTTTGTTATCGAGTGCAGTGCCGTTGTGGGAAAACAGCACGCTATTCAGGGTGATAAACTCAATTGGTTTTTCACGTGGGGTGAAGATATCAATGTTGGGGCGGATGGTCGGTTTGATGGTGTCGGGCAGATTGGCTTCGACAGAGGTAACCATGCTGCTTTCTGCGGCTGATGTGATGCCGGTTGTGCTGCCGGTTGTGCTGTTCGTTTCAAGTGGTGGTTCACCAACAATTACGACCAGTTTGTTGTTACCAGCGGCGCTCAGTGGCAGTAAAATAGTGGCGATCAACGCACTGTGTTTAAGCCATTTTAGTGCTTTATCTCGGTTCATAATTGAAATATCGGCCACTTGTGGGGTGGCCTTAACATCATTTGTACTATCTAAGGTAAGATGGCGTTGCTTGTTTTATTGGCAAAATTTATCGGTAATCTTTAGTGTTGGAGTATTTGGGATGTCGCAACAGATTGATCAGGTTCGAGCCGTCATTTGGAAAGAGGGTGAGTTAACATTGCTGGATCAGCGCCTGCTGCCACTGCAGCAGCTTTATATCGTATGTGAGGATGTGGTGGCGGTCGCTGATGGCATTCGAGAGATGGTGGTGCGCGGCGCGCCAGCGATCGGTGTGGCGGCGGGTTATGGCGTAGCGATTGCGGTTGTGGCGCGTTATGAGGCAAACCCGGATGGCTGGCAGCAGGCAATTGAGGCTGATTTGACGCTACTGGCAGAATCGCGTCCCACCGCCGTGAATCTTTTCTGGGCGATAAAACGGATGTGGGCATTGATTACCACGCTTGAGGGTGATCCGCGCCAAGCAGTGATCGATGAGGCGTGCCGCATCGATGCTGAAGATCTGGCGGCCAATCACAGGATGGGCGAGTTGGGTGCGGCATTGATCGAGCAGCGCTGTGCGCTGATGACTCACTGTAATGCAGGCGCGCTGGCAACTGCGGGTTACGGCACGGCACTCGGGGTGATTCGTGCGGCACACGCTGCAGATAAGGTGAGCCAGGTCTACGCCGATGAAACACGCCCGTGGATGCAGGGTTCGCGCCTCACTGCGTGGGAGCTGTTGCAGGACGGCATTCCGGTCACGCTGCTGGCTGATGGTGCGGCCGCGCATCTCATGAAGCAGGGTGAAGTGAAGTGGTTGATTGTCGGTTCGGACCGAATTGCGGCGAATGGTGATGTGGCGAATAAAATTGGCACCTATCACGCGGCGATCAGTGCTCGTTATCATGGCGTCAAGGTGATGGTGGTGGCGCCGACCTCAACCATTGACATGTCGCTTGCAACTGGAGAGCAGATTCCGCTTGAGGTGCGTCACGAGGAAGAACTGCTGGTGTTTAATGGTCAGCAGGTGGCGGCAAGCGGCGCAAAGGCGTGGAACCCGGTCTTTGATGTGACGCCTGCTGGCATGGTCGATGCGATTGTGACTGAACGCGGAGTGGTACTGCAGCCAAATATGGAAAAAATGGCGGCGTTGATGGCTGACTAATTGCCTGTATGGTGCAAAGGTCTCTTTAAATGCCGTGTTTGTGTGAGTCATTTTGTCAATAGTTTAATGGAGTCATAACAATGAATTCTGATGTGTCCGGCTGGCGAGAGCACTTTGTTACGATACGCAGTAATAAAGTTTTTGAGATGGCCGTGGTGACCATTATTATCCTGTCGGCGATGATGATTGGTGCAACCACTTACGACATTGCCCCGCACTGGATGAACATGCTGAAGGGGTTTGATATTGCCGTCACGGCTTTCTTTTTGATTGAGTTAGTGATTCGCATGGTGGCGGAGAAGCGCCTGCGTGACTTTTTCAAGAAAGGCTGGAATATTTTTGATTTTTTGATTGTGACGGCAAGCCTGATACCGGTCGATGAGAGTGAACTGGTGTTGTTGGCGCGTCTGTTGCGTATTTTCCGCATGTTACGCCTAGTCTCCATGGTGCCAGAGATGCGTATCTTGATGGATGCGCTGGTTAAAGCGATTCCGCGTATTGGCTATGTGGTGATGTTGATGTTTATTATCTTCTATATCTATGGTGCGATTGGCAGCTTCCTGTTTGAGAAAATTAACCCGGTTTTATGGGGTGATATCAGCATATCGATGTTAACGCTATTCCGCGTGGCGACCTTTGAAGACTGGACCGACGTGATGTATGAGACGATGGAGGTCTTCCCGTTTAGCTGGGTCT
>QIHH01000178.1 GCA_003230195.1 Gammaproteobacteria bacterium | reverse complement strand
CGGTGTGAAAACAAAAAGACTAAAGGCGGGTTGGAATAATGCCTACTTACTCAAAGTGATCGGCGTGGGAATTTAAGCCCGATTGCCCTGGGTCACGGGTTACGGTACTGGTGGTACCTTGATGGCAGCGCTTGAGGTAGCGAAAAAGGTACCTAATAGGGAGTAATATTCTCTGTATGTTGCCTGATACGGGGGAGTGCTACCTAAGCACACCGCTATTTGCAGGTATTGAGGCGGATATGAATGAGGCTGAATTTGAAATTGCTAACTCAACTCTTAATTTTCAGTTTGAAACACCGGCTGCATAATCAGAGTTCAATCCATCACTCCGCTTGCTACTAAATGAAAGTGGTTGTGATGATAGGTCATAAATAATTTTTTAAGCAGAGTGGTGGTATGCCAAAAGCGAGTGATTTAAAAAAAGGGTCGGTGGTTGAGATTAATGACCAACCCTATATTACGATTAACATCGATGTGCAAAACCCTTCGGCACGTGGTGCATCAACGCTATATAAAGTGCGCTTTAATCATGCGCGCACTAAACAAAAATTGGAGCAGACCTTCAAAGGGGATGATTTCCTTAAAACTGTCAACATGATGAGGCGCAGTGTACAGTTCTCTTATATGGATGGTGATGATTATGTGTTTATGGATACCGAAGATTTTCAGCAGTTCACCATGAATGGTGATGAGTTGAGTGATGTGGCTGGTTATATTACTGACCAGCTTGAGGGGATGGTGGCAATGTTGATTGATGATGAGCTGGTGGGAGTTGAATTACCACAGACGGTTGAGCTAGTAATTACTGAGACGGCACCAGGGATTAAGGGGGCGAGTGCTACCAGCCGTACCAAACCCGCAACGCTCTCTACCGGGATCGAAATTCAGGTGCCGGAGTACCTGGCCAGCGGTGAGGTGATTAAGATCAATACGGCTAGCGGTAAATTTATGTCGCGGGCATAACGCTTTGACAACTTTAGAACTAATCACAGATTAAAGCGAGGCTGATAATGGCTAAACTGGATAATGATAAGCTGAACCAAGTGGTTGCTGATTCGCGTCGAGCACGAGAACAGGGCGATAAGGGTTATCGTGAAAAGGCGCTCAAGATGTACCCGCATATTTGTGGCCGCTGTTGCCGTGAGTTTGACCGTACCAATTTGCAGGAACTAACGGTTCATCATCGTGACCATGATCATGATAATAATCCTGCGGACGGTTCTAACTGGGAATTGTTGTGTATCTACTGTCACGACAATGAACACCAGCGTCAGCTTGAGGCGCACCAGGGCAATACGGGAACGGGAGGGACTAAAGGCGATGCGGCGACATTCAGCCCATTTGCAGGGCTTAAATCAAAATTAAAGTAGCCAAGCTCTTTATTAATCAGCCGCTCTTTCACCTCAATAATTTTCACCTGCTAGTGCTGCTTTGTGATATGCATCAACCTTAGCACGCAGGGAAGGTTTTTGTTTCTCAGGTATAAAGCTGCCATCGATCGCATTGAGTACCAGACAGTAGATATCATCCCTAGATAATCCCAGTGCCTGCTGCACGGCTTCAAAGTTCTCATTGATATAACCACCGAAATAGGCGGGGTCATCTGAGTGAACGGAGACCTTCAAACCATGGTTTAACATCATTTTAAGTGGATGCGCGCTCATCTCGGTAACGATCTGAAGCTTGTTATTGCTCAAAGGGCAAATGGTTAAGGTCATTTTATCATTAACTAACCGGGTGACTAATGCGTTATCTTCAAGTGAGCGGTTGCCGTGGTCTATCCTGTCTACCTCCAGCAGGTTGAGCGCCTGCCAGATATATTCTGGTGGCCCTTCTTCACCTGCATGACAGACCACTTTTTTATTGGCTGTTCTGGCCATCGCAAAGACATTTTTGAATTTTGAGGGTGGGTGGCCAAGTTCAGCGCTATCGAGGCCAACAGCGATGAATTTATCCAGGTGTGGCTGTGCTTCCTGCCATGTGTTAATTGCATCTTCTTCACTAAGGTGACGTAGGTAGCTCATGATTAAGCCACTACTGATGCCTAATTGCTTCTTGCCATCATCGAGTGCTCGACTAATGCCATTAATCACCCTCTCAAAGGGGATGCCACGACAGGTGTGACCTTGTGGATCGAAAAAAATTTCGGTGCGTAAAACATTCTGTGTGTGACACTTTTCGAGGTACGCCATGGTGAGGTCATAAAAGTCCTGTTCTGATTGCAGCACACTCATGCCCGCATAGTATATATCGAGAAACTCTTGCAGATTATCGAAATCATAAGCCTGTGAAAGTTGCTCGGCGGTTTCGAACACCACTTTGATACTGCCATCATCAGCTTGAATCAGTTCAGCACCAATATCCAACGTCTTCTGAGAGAGCTTTTTAATAGCCGCTGTCTCCGCATCATTTTGTGGCGCGGGTCTCTCAATCTTTACGGTTAACTGATTTCGTTGCGCAATTTTGAATACCAGCTCAGGCTCAAAACTTCCTTCAATGTGGAGGTGAAGTTCTACCTTTGGAATACCCCGAATATAATTGATGATGTTTGTTGTTGTCATATAAGTACTATTCCTTAATTCCTTAATTAACGTTAACTGAAGGGCTATCTTTTTCGTGACCGCTACAAAAATATCCATTGCGTGGTGTAATTGGCGAGTACTGAGGTAAGGAGCAGGGCCAATCCTTAAAATATCACTGCGGTGGTCACAAAAAAAATTTTGATGATGTAACTCACTGCTGATCAGTGCCGCATGAGTAGATTTAAATGAGATAAAGCCACTGCGCTCTGCAGGCATCATTATAGGGTCTCGCTTGATTATGGCATTAAAGAGCCAGGATGCAATCAACTGAACCCATGAATATGGCCTTGATGATCCTGCTTTTAATATGGCCGCTATTTTGTCAGCAGATAGCGGAGGGCTGAAGTAATAACCTTGCATTTCATCGCAGGGGCGAGGGGCGAGGGGGGAGAGATTAATCGCCATTCGTAGCAGTGGTAGACCATCTGCTTGCCAGGCTTTGGCCTGCGTGGTTGCCGTTTGAACGACCCACTGGCCAATGGGAACAATGAGTCCTGTCTCTTCGGCAAGGGAGATGAGTTTCGCGGGTGCAATGAGGCTAAGGTGAGGGTGTTGCCACCGTAACAATGCCTCAACAGCGAGCACTTTTCCTGTTTTGACATCCACTTGTGGCTGGTAATGTAATACCAGTTGATTACGTTAATTGTCGAGAAATTCCAGCAGTACATTGCCGTTGGGGCCGGTACGAATTTCATTGCCTGTGAGCAGAGTTGCACCAGCTTTGAGAGAAATAGCAGTGGCTGAGGCAGTCATCGAGTTTAGCCACAAAAGTATAGGCAAGCAGAGCAAGAGTGTTCTGCTTGTTAGTGTACGTGGGGGATTTTTATCTGAATGGGTTATCTGTGGCCGCAAAAAAGGGAGAAAAATGAATTTTAAACAAAGTGAGTAATTGTCTATTTTATTTCCTTTCTTCCATTATAATGATAAACATATGCTGTTTTTTATTGATTGCGTTTTATTAACTATCTCATAAAAGAGATGAGCAATTGTACTGTATTATGGAGTAGGCTTTCATAGTAACAATTTTTTGATTGTTGGCAGGGCACTGTGTGCGTAGTGTGTGATCAGTTTTCATTCGTTAACCCGGCGAGAAGCACGGATGTCGCTATATTTCAGGGGGACTGGGCAGTACTCAATTATGGCCTTTCTGGCTTGCTCCAATCGTAGGGGCCATATTAGCGGGGATTGTGTACAGATGGTTTGAAGCAGATAAAAAGGTTTAACAGACCCAGATAAAATCACGTTATATCATGATTATAAAACCTACTCAAATGCCGAGCTGCTATTAATCTGGTCACTGCGCTGTACCAGAAAAGCAACGACAGTCGCCTCGGCTGTTTTTATGCTAGCGGAATAGAGCGCACATGCTAACGTATATTTTTTTTCATTTTTGACTTCCGTAACCTGTGCGCGCAATTCGAGTTCCTGATTATTTGGCGTCGGGGCAAGGTATTTGATATTTAACATGCCGGTGGCAAATCGATAGTATGGTTGCGACATCAGTGGCCTGCCTTCGTTACGAATAGCCGTTGCCATTGCAGTGGCCATGCAGTGGCAGTCGATCAGGGTTGCAATGATGCCACCGCAGGTGATGCCATCCCACCCTTCGTGCTGTTTTTCTGGTTGCCAGCGGCATACTCCTTCATCACCTTGCCAGTAACTGTGGATTTTCAGGCCAGCCGCATTGCCACTGCCGCAGCCAAAACAGACATCACCGGGCATCGCATGTTGAAAATATTCATGTTCAGGCATTGTAGGCTCCTTATCTGTCGGTTATGTTGCTTGGTCGATTCGCCACAGATCCATAAATTGATCTACCGGCATGGTATGTAATGCTGCCTGATCCAGCATCAATGCGGTTAGACTGTTTTTCTGCACAGCGCGGTAGTGCTGTGCTAGGTTGTGATGGAACTTGAGTTCGAGCAGCGGCATGGCATCACTACGGCGGCGACGATGGCCAATGGGGTAGTCGATACAGGCAGTTTCAGTTGTACCGTTTTCAAAGTGGATGGTGACGCGATTGCCGATGGCGCGTTTTTCAGCATTCAGATAGTCAGCACTGAATTGTTGCTCTTCAAATACCTGCATCTTGTTACGCAGTTGATCAATGCGAGGATCAGCAGCGATTTCGTCACCATAGTGATGGCTCTCTAGCGTGCCAAAAATCAACGCTATTGCCACGGCGTACTGGAGTGAATGGTCACGGTCGGCATGATTATGCAGTGGGCCGGTTTTATTAATGATGCGCATGGCGGCGTTTTGGGTGTACAGCTCAATCTGCTTTATCTGGTTAATCTGTGATGCAATTTTTTGATGCAGTTGTACCGCACACTCAACCGCCGTTTGCGCATGAAACTCAACTGGGTAGCTGACCTTGAAGAGGATATTTTTCATTACATAGCAACCGAATGGCCTTTCAATGATAAGTGGTTGACGATTAAAGCAGGCATCCTGAAACCCCCACTGCGGTGTGGTGAGTGTATTGGGGTAGCCCATTTCTCCATTGATTGCCATTAGTGCATGGCGCACCGCACGCGAGGTGGCGTCGCCAGCCGCCCATGATTTTCGCCAGCCGGTATTGGGTGCATGTCGGTAACTGCGTAGCGTGCCACCATCGGCCCACGCATTTGAGAGTGCATTGATAATCATCTCCCGCTCACCGCCCAGTAATAGGGTGGCGACGGCCGTGGAGGCGATTTTAACCAGAATGACATGATCAATACCCAGCCGGTTAAAGCTGTTTTCGAGTGCCAGTATTCCTTGAATCTCATATGCCTGAATCATTGCATCGATCACATCGCACATCGTTAATGGTGGCAAGTCACTGCATAAATGACGATTGCGATAATCGGCACAGGCGAGAATCGCGCCCAGGTTATCAGACGGATGTCCCCATTCAGCGGCGAGCCAGGTGTCATTGTAATCGAGCCAGCGCACCAGTGTGCCAATGTTGAAGGCGGCTTCTATTGGGTCAAGTTGGTATTCGGTGCCAGGTACCGGGACACCATTGGTGAATACTGTACCGGCAACAAACGGCCCGAGTCGCTTGCAACACTCCTCTGTTTGTAACGCGAGAATAGCGCAGCCAAGTGCATCAAACAGGGCGTAACGGGCGGTTTCAATCGCCTCATCACTAGCGCTGTTGTAGTGACAAATATAATCGGCGATGCTAATTAATAAAGCATCAGGTGAACCCTGATGGTTGTCGTCAGCAGGTTTTACGATATCACTCATTGCCAGGATACGCTTGTGGTGCTGGCCCAATATATTCTGCAGTGGGGCGGATGAGACGATTGTCACTGCGCTGCTCAATGATGTGCGCTGCCCAGCCGCTGGTGCGTGCAATCACAAACAGTGGGGTGAAAAATGGTTTTGGGATTCCACATAGGTGGTATGTTGAGGCACTGTAAAAATCGAGATTGGGAAACATCCCCTTTTCTCGCTTCATGACTTGCTCTATGCGTTCTGAAATGTCAAACAACGCCATATCATTGGCATCTTCAGCCAATTTTTTTGACCACTGTTTAATGACTGGAGAGCGTGGGTCACCGTGTTGATAGACGCGATGGCCAAAACCCATAACCAACTGCTTGTTAGCCAGCATCTGTAACAGGCCAGACTCTGCCTCATCGGGGTTACTGAATTGAGCGATAAGATCCATCGCCGCCTCATTGGCGCCGCCATGCAGTGGCCCGCGCAGGGTGCCAATCGCGCTGGTGATAGCCGAATAAAAATCTGAGAGAGTGGCCGTTGTGACACGTGCGGCGAAAGTAGATGCGTTGAACTCATGTTCTGCGTAGAGGATTAGTGAGGCATCAAGAGCGCGGCAGTGTTGCTCATTGGCTGCTTTTCCGTGTAGTAGGTGAAGAAAGTGTGCTGCGATAGTGCTGTCATCCGTGTGAGTTTCTATGTGCTTGCCTGCTGTATGAAAGTGATGCCAGTAGAGCAGCATTGATGAAAATGAAGCGATCAGACGGTCTGCGATATCAGCCTGTTGTTGTGTGCTGTTTTCTGCTTCGATGCAACCGAGTGCAGAACATGCAGTACGTAAAACATCCATCGGATTAGCACCCGCTGGAAGCAGTTCAAGAAGTGTTTTTAATGCATCTGGCAGCGCGCGCAGTGACTGGAGTTTTTCGCAATAGTGACTGAGTTGAGTGGCCGTTGGTAGCTCACCATAGATTAACAGATAAGCGACTGCCTCAAAATTAGTGTGGGTAGCGAGGTCCTGAATGTTATAACCACGGTAAAATAGCCCGTCGCCACTCGCTTCGACGCTGGAAATAGCCGTTTTGCCCGCTGAGATACCCGCAAGTCCTTTATGATTTTCCACTGTCATCATCACGCTCCTTGTCGAATTTAGCGTCGAACTCAGCTTCATGGCGGTAATAGTCGAGGTGTTGGTAGAGTGCTTCGCGTGTCTGCATTTGGTTAACCACTGTCTGTTGGCTACCGTCATTGCGGATGGTGTTGTAACCTTGCCATGCTGCTGCGCTCATCATGCGGAAGGCACTGAGTGGATAGAGTGCAATTGAAACATCAATTGATTTTAATTCGTCTACCGTAAAGAGTGGTGTTTTGCCAAACTCGGTAATATTAGCCAGCACTGGAACAGTCGTCTCTTCTATGATGTACTGGTATTGTGATAATTCAGTGAGCGCTTCGGGGAAGAGCATATCGGCACCGGCATCGATATACCGGTGCATGCGTTGCAGTGATTCACTTACCCCTTCAGCGGCAAAGGCATCGGTGCGCGCCATGATGACAAAATGGGAGTCTATTCCATTACGTGTGGTGATCGCTTCATCAATGCGCGACATCATCTCTACCATTGATACCAGTTGTTTATCAGGGCGGTGGCCACAACGTTTGTTGCTGACCTGGTCTTCTATATGCATACCGGCAGCGCCAGCAGCAATCAGTCGTTCGACTGTTTCAGCAAGGTTATCAAAGCCGGTATCAGCATCCACCAGTAGTGGCAGATCAGTTGCGGCAGTAATGCGTCGTACATCTTCAATGACATTATCAAGGGTGGTGATGCCAAGGTCTGGCAATCCATATGATGCGTTGGCAACACCCGCCCCAGAGAGATAGATCGCCTTAAATCCAGCCTGCTCGGCAAGCATTGCACAATAGGCATTGATGGTACCGACCATCTGTAGCGGTTGCTCTGCATTGAGTGCACGATGTAGGCGTTGACCAGCAGAAGCGGGGGCGTTCATCTAGTGGGCCTTTTTATGCTGGCTTGTTAAGTTCTTTAATCACTGCGGCAAGAAAACGTGCTGCCTCGCCCCCCGTGACACAGCGATGGTCGACCGTGAGTGACAACGGTAACATGGTATGTACTACGGCTTGTCTGTCGATGGCGATCACTTCGTCACGCACACGGCCTGCACCGAGAATCGCAACGGTTGGCGGTACCACAATAGGGTCTGCGTAACGTCCACCAAAGGCACCAAAGTTAGAGAGTGTGAAGGTGTAGCCACGCATCTCTTCCGCTGGAATGGTGCGTGCTTTGACATCTGTTTTAACCTGGTTGAGTGCGCCGCGCAGGTCTTCGGGTGTTCGTGTGGCAATGTCTCGCAGTACAGGTACAAACAATCCCTCATTGGTATCGACGGCGATGCCGAGATCTACGTTGCTGCGTAGGCGACGGCCGACGGCGTGGCCATCGTACCAGGCGTTGAGTGACGGTTCTGCTTTACAGCCAACGGCAATGGCGCGAATCAGGCGCAACGTGGTATCACTACCTGCTTGCCAGTTGTCGATGTCTGCATCGTCACAGATGGTGACATCTGCCACCTCTTCATGTGCCTGGGTCATGATATGTGCCATTGCGCGGCGTACACCACGCAGTGGTTCCATCGGCCCTGCATCTTCTAAAATTTTCGCCACGCGTTGCACATCCACTACGGTAATCACGCCTGCTTTTCCTGATGGTGTAACCACCGATAGATCCACTTTCATCCGTGATGCAAGTGCGCGTACCGCCGGGGTCGCTCTGATATTACCACCGCCGCCACGCTTGCCGCCTGTTCCTCTGACAGCAGTGGGTGCTTCTTTGATCACTCCTTTACCGCTCTCCATTTCACCCACCACGGTGCCCTGGTCCTGCGGTGCTGGTTTGTTATCACTGCCCGCTAATTCAAATTCAACCAGCGGGTCGCCGACCAGCGGAATGTCACCCGCATCAACATAGAGTTTATGGATGATACCGTTATGTGGTGAGGGGATATCGACAATTGCCTTGGCGGTTTCAACCGATAGTAAGGGTTGGTCAATTTTAACCTCATCGCCTTCTTTGATATGCCATTCAACAATCTCTGCTTCCTGCAGCCCTTCACCCAGGTCGGGTAGCTTGAAGATATTCATGCTTCCTCCAGTGTCTTTTTTACTGCGGTGATAATGCGCTCGGTTGATGGCATGTAGTCATTTTCCAGTTTAAACATCGGCATGATGGTGTCATAACCCGTCACCCGTTGTACCGCTGCAAAGAGGCTGAGTAGTCCATGTTCTGCCAGTTGCGCGGCAATCTCAGCACCAACACCGCAGGTGCGCGCCGCTTCGTGAACAATCACACAGCGGCCGGTCTTCGCAACCGAGTTTAGAATGGTTTCCATATCAAGCGGCTTGATGGTGGCGACATCGAGTACCTCACAGCTAATCCCTTCTGCCCCGAGTTGTTCGGCTGCCTGGAGTGTTTCATGTGTCATCGCACCCCATGTGACGAGCGTGACATCGGAGCCATCATGCAGTTGAAAACAGACATCGAGTGGTAACGCTTCACCGTCGTCCGGCACTTCTTGTTTCATCATGCGGTAGATACGTTTGGGTTCGAGAAAAACGACAGGGTCGGGGTCTTGAATCGCGGCAAGTAGTAGGCCGTATGCACGTAGTGGGGAAGAGGGGATGACAACGCGCAAGCCTGGCATATGGGCAAAGATCGCTTCAGTACTTTCTGAATGATGTTCTGGTGCATGAATGCCGCCGCCATACGGTGCGCGCAGTACCATCGGACAGGTGATGCGTCCACGGGTGCGATTGCGCAGGCGGGTGGCGTGGCAAATCATCTGTTCTATTGTTGGGTAGATAAAGCCCATAAACTGAATCTCGGCCACCGGGCGTAGCCCCTGTGCCGCCATGCCGATTGCCATGCCGGCAATCATGGTTTCAGCAAGCGGGGTGTCGAGTACCCGTTCTGCACCGTACTGTTTTTGCAGCCCTTCGGTGGCACGAAAGACACCACCGTTAACGCCTACATCCTCACCAAAGACAACCACATCGGGATCATCTTCAAGTGCACGCGCTAATGCTAAATTAACCGCTTCAAGGATGGTGATTTCAGCCATGATTATCACCTCCTTTTTTCTGTTTTCCTAGTCGCTCAACTTCATCGCGTTGTGATTGCAGCGCAGCGGGCAGGGTTTCATAGAGATAGTCGAACATACTCTCTGGTGGCACCGGCGGCGTATTGAGATAGCTGTTAACGGCAGCCTCAACGTCGGCTGCACATGCTTCATGCAGAGCCTGTTCTTTTGCATCGTCCCAATCGTGATTGGCAATGAGGTATTTTCG
>QIHH01000247.1 GCA_003230195.1 Gammaproteobacteria bacterium | reverse complement strand
GACGTTTTAATCACCAGTATGGTCGTGAAGTGGATTTTGTTGAGCGAGCGGAAGCGGCGATCAAAAAGATTGGTAAGAAAAATGCCAAACTCTATAAGGCGCTGCGTAAGGATTACCAAGAACAGGGTGATCATGAGGCGCTTGAGAAGGCGCGCGCACTACTGGAGACACAGCAGAATATTACGCTGGGTGATCGTGAGCGTCTGTTTGGGTATCTTGAAGGTGGTGGCAAGATTATTCTGCCAGAACCGCAGGCACTGTTGACGCTGAGCTCCAAGATGCCGGGGCTGGATGGGCAGAAGATGTCAAAATCTTATGGCAATACGATTGGTCTGCGTGAAGCACCGGATGTGGTTGAGAAAAAAATGCGCACCATGCAGACCGATCCGGCGCGTGTACGCCGTACCGATCCGGGTAATCCTGAGATCTGCCCGGTGTGGGGCTTCCATCAGATCTATTCTTCTGATGATACGCGTCAGTGGGTGGTTGAAGGGTGTCGCAGCGCAGGGATTGGCTGTATTGATTGTAAACAACCGGTTATCGATGCTGTCATTGCAGAGCAGGCACCGATCCACGAGCGGGCGATGGAATATATCGAAAACCCTAATCTGGTACGCAAAATTATCGCCGAAGGCAGTGAACGAGCACGCGAAGTGGCACGTGAGACACTGGATGAAGTGAGACAGGTGATGGGGCTTGCAGATAACTATTAATCAATGGGTTAGGGTCTCTATCTAATATGGTTTCTAAATTGAATCCGAGTGATGATACTGATGAAGAGGTGGCGGTTCAGACACCGACTCAGCAGGAGATGCCCTTTGCTATCGTGCAGGGCAAGAGTATCAGTGAGCCACCACAGGATCTCTATATTCCGCCAGATGCGTTGGAAGTATTTCTGGAGGCTTTTGAAGGCCCGCTCGATCTGCTGCTCTATCTAATCAAACGTCAGAACCTCGATATCCTCAATATCCCGGTCGCCGAGATCACACGTCAATATATGGAATATGTTGAGCTGATGAAGGATCTGCACCTTGAATTGGCAGCGGAATATCTGGTGATGGCGGCGATGCTAACGGAGATCAAATCCCGCATGTTGCTGCCGCGCCCGGTTGAGGTGGGAGAAGAAGATGACCCGCGTGCTGAGTTGATTCGTCGTCTGCAGGAATACGAACGCTTCAAACAGTCCGCCGAAGAGATTGAGGGGATGCCGCGTGTTGATCGCGAGATCTTTCCGGTGTCGATTAAAGCCTTGGAAAGTAATGTGGTGCGGCTGGAGGCAAAGGTTGAGCTGCCCGATATTCTGCTCGCCTTCCAGGAGATCATGGCGCGTGCGGATATGTATACCCATCACCAGATTAAGATGGAGCCGCTGTCGGTGCGTGAGCGCATGACCGAAGTGCTCGACATGATTAGTACTGAAAAATTTACCGATTTCACCGACCTCTTTGCACCAGAAGAGGGGCGTCGTGGCGTCGTCGTTGCACTGCTCGCAATCCTTGAGTTAGTGAAAGAGTCACTGCTGGAGTTGGTACAAACCGAAAACTTTGGCCCCATCTACGTAAAGGCACCACACAATGTTCACGAGCCAGATGAATCACACACAGCTTAAAAATATCATTGAGGCTGCGATTATGATTGCAGACACCCCCGCCTCAATGGACTACCTGCTGCGCATCTTCACCGAAGATGAAAAAATCGGCCGCGAAGAGATCAACGCGGTACTAGAAGAGCTGCAAGCCGAGTGTGAAACACGTGGCGTTGAGTTGAAGCAGGTCGCGAGCGGCTATCGTTATCAGGCAAAGCAGGATCTGTCGCAGTGGCTTGCACGCCTTGATACTGAGCGCCCATCGCGCTATTCACGTGCACTATTGGAGACGCTTTCTCTGGTTGTCTATCGCCAGCCAGTGACACGTGCTGAGATCGAAGATGTGCGTGGTGTGGCCGTGAGTTCATCAATCATCAAGACATTGCTGGAGCGCGAATGGGTGCGTGTTGTGGGGCATCGTGATGTGCCGGGTAAACCTGCATTGTATGGCACCACACGCCAGTTTCTTGATTACTTCAATCTAAAGAGTCTCAGTGAGTTACCGCCGCTGGCTGAAATTCGCAGCCTTGATTCGATTCAAAACGAACTGGAACTGAAGATGCAGGATATTGCCGCTGAAGGTGAAGCTGCCAACGATGCCGATGCAATGAATGACGAACAGCCAGCTGCTGAAGATGGCACAGAGGTCGCTGGCGATGTTGATACCGCTGAAGTGGCTGTGGCTGTGGCTGAGGCCGATGAAGAGCAGGTTGAAGTGGCCGTTGATGCAGCGGGTACTGAAAAAGGCGCTGTTGAATCTTCGCAGGATCAGGAGAGCAATGTTGCCAGTGAAACCGCAGTGGTTGAGGAAGAAAGTAGCGAATCTGATGCGCTAGTAGAGGAAGTTGCTGAACTAACGGTAGACGCAGCAACGCCTGAAACAGAAATAACCTCGCTTGATGATGAAGCCAAGGGTGATGAAGACCCACTCGCTGTTAAGGTGGGGTGAGATAACTGATGAGTGAACGAATTCAAAAAGCGCTGGCGCAGGCCGGACACGGCTCGCGTCGTCAGGTTGAGGCGTGGGTGCAGGAAGGGCGCATTACCGTTAATGGCAAAGTCGTAACGCTCGGTGCCCATATCACCGAGGACGATAAAGTGCTACTGGACGGTAAGCAGCTACGCCTGAAGTTTAAACATGAGCTGCCACTGAAAGTGATTCTCTATCATAAACCTGAAGGTGAGATCTGTACCCGTAATGACCCTGAAAGGCGCGCTACCATTTACGATAATTTGCCTAAGCTGCGTGGTGGTCGGTGGGTTGCCGTTGGGCGTCTTGATATCAACACCAGTGGCATGTTGTTGCTGACCACCAACGGTGAGCTCGCCAATAAATTGATGCATCCATCCCGCGGTATGGAAAGAGAGTATGCGGTACGTGTATTGGGTGAAGTCGATCGTGAAATGATAAAGAGCATGCGCGAAGGGGTTGAGCTTGAAGATGGCATGGCCTCGTTTGATACCATTCGTGATGCTGGTGGGCAGGGTGCCAATCACTGGTACCACGTCATCATCAAAGAGGGGCGTAAACGAGAAGTGCGCCGTCTTTGGGAATCGCAGGGCGTGACGGTTAGTCGTTTGATCCGAGTGCGCTTTGGCGATATTATTTTGCCACGTGGGCTTTCTGCCGGTAAATTTGTTGATCTTGATATGGCGAGTCTTAATAAGCTGTTACGCACCGTCGACATGCCCGCGATTGAAAAGAAACATGGCCGTAGTGATGCACGTACAAAAACGGTGTCAGGCGTAAAGCCGGATGAACGGCCAAAGAGCAAAAAACGAGCCAGTCCGAAGAAAGGATATGCACCGGTTGCGCGTCGTAAGAAACCGGCTAAAAAGAAGTAATGTAAATGTAGCTTGGGCTACATTTAATTTTTTGCTTGCCGAGTGTAGTGGCATACTAAATTTGGCCACCGAATTAAAGGTGATATTATATATCATCATTAATAAAGGTAGGTACATGACTAAACATTTCAAACCTGAATTTAGACAAGAAGTTGCAGAACTTGTTGTCGACAAAGGATATTCCGTTAGAGAAGCTGCTGAAGCTATGAGCGTGGGTAGATCCACAGTTGATACCTGGTCAAAGCAACTACGCAAAGAACGAGGCGGTGAGGCTTCACTTGGTATGCCTATATCAGAAGAACAGCGCAAAATAAAAGCTTTAGAACGCGAAGTGCAGCAACTGAAAATGGAGAAAGATATACTAAAAAAGGCTACAGCTCTCTTGATGTCAGACTCCATGAGCGGTTTGCGCTAATTGAGAAAATGCAAGAGAGCGATAAAGTTAACGTTTTATGTCGCCTGTTCAACGTTCATCGTAGTCGCTATCGATATTGGTTGAAAATCATACCCAAATAAAAGCAGAAGATATCCGTACTGATGCGCAAGTCATAGCTGCACATAGGTTAAGTTCTGGCTCTGGGGGAGCCAGAACGTTAGCAACGTTGGTATCGAAAGGCGGTTATGAGTTATGCAACAAAAGCCATGAAGCGTTTGAGGATTGTAAGTTGCCAGCCACCTAAACATCATTATAAGCCGGCAAAAAAAGATCATGTTAATATTAAGCGTCATCTTAATCGAGAATTTAGTCCTTTGCGTCCCAACCAAGTGTGGTGTGGTGATGTTACTTATCTTTGGATTGGTAATAAATGGCAATATCTAGCAACGGTTTTAGACTTATATGGACGAAAAATCATTGGCTTTGCATTGCCGAATTCACCCGATAGTGAACTCACAAAACGTGCTCTATCTAACGCATTTGAAGCACGTGATCGCCCGTCAAATGTGATGTTTCATTCAGACCAAGGGTGTCACTATACAAGTCTCGCTTTTAGGCAGTTGATTTGGAAATATCAAATTAAACAAAGCATGAGTCGCCGAGGTAATTGTTGGGAGAGCCTACCCCACGAAGTGCTTTGGGTATAACGCTCCAATGGATCGTTTTTTTTAGAAGTTTGAAAACTGAGAACATGCCGAAAAATGGATATAAAAACGAGATTGTCGCGGTTGATGCCATCCGAGATTATATTTACAAATATTATAATTCGATAAGACCTCACAGCCATAATTTAGGATTATCACCGAACGAAAAAGAAGCGTATTATTGGATAACCTTTAATTCAATGGCCAGAAAAGGTTGACCACTACACCCTGCTTTTACAAACAGGGATTGTAAATATATCAAATATTTTTGATTGAGGGCAGAGTGCTGGCATGCTAATCCGAGGTGCCTTCTCGGAATAGGAGTAAAAAGGTTCTATGAGGCTTGATTAAATATGTATGAAAAAAGGTAACTATTCAGCATAGTGAAAAATGAAATAGTCACTGGTCAAATTGCTGCTGATTTGTTCGAGTACAAGGAAAAAGTTCGCAGTTTACACGTGTAAATGAGAATTTTGATGCTGTAATCGGACAAATCAGGGAGTGAACTGAATAGTTACGAAAAAAGAATGCTACATTACACGTATGAGTTAGGGATGTAGAATATATTGTTAATATTATAACTTCTTAATAGAAAGACAAGATATAGGTTCATGCTTAATAATACGTGGATGTCTTAAGGCACTGAGGTGCTGATTGATATGCTATTACAGAATGACAAAGTGGGGCTGGTTGATTGTATGATGCTGGTATTATTTTGGTGCCTCAATTTACAACTACCGCGAGTCGATGTTGCCGCGATGGTAAATTCAGTTGGCGTGCAAGATTATGTGAATAACAGGATCATCGAACTATTGGAGTTTGACTACGAACAGCTTTATTATAAATGATGGGCTTGGTTTACTAGACCATCATATTGATGGTGATGAGATGCCTTCAATGGGGGCGAGGATGAAGACGCTTGACCGATAAGGGTATCAATGAGGATGCTGTGGAAGTGCGAAAGCACCAAAAAGTGACATCCCGTAATGATGTGTTTGCCGACAAAATTACAACACGAATCTGGGAGGAGGTGCCATCTCAGAGTAATCCCTATATTGCTTCGGATAACCGTTGTCATGGTTATGACCTGATTGAGCTAATGCAGCAGAAGACCTATGTCGATATGTTCTATCTGCTTTTTCGAGGTAATCTGCCTTCACTAGATGAACGCGAACTTTTAGAGCAATTGATGATTGGCTTGATTAACCCGGGGCCGCGCCATCCTGCCACAAGAGCGGCAATGAATGCTGGTGTGGGTAAGAGTGACCCGCAAAATATTTTACCGATTAGCCTGACGATAATGGGTGGTGAATACCTAGGTGCAGGCGCAGTTGAAGGTGCGATGCGTTTCATGCGAAAACATCGCAAAGAAAACCCTGTCAAGACAGCTGATGTTATGTTGACTGAGCTGGTAGAACAGCGCCCGAAAGAAGGCGATTGGCATATCGCGCCAGGATTTGGCAGTCACTTTGGTGGAGTAGACCTTATGCCATCTAAATTAGCCGCCGTGCTTGCCAAACTACCGGCTAGTGGCTTGATGCTTGACTGGGGCATGGCGTTTTCATCAGCCCTGAATAAAGAAGAGATGGGGTGGTTAACGGTAGGGGTGGCGGCTGCTGTGTTTGCTGACCTTGGATTTCATCCGCGCTATGGTGCTGGGCTGTTTCAGTTGCTCTGTGCACCTGGGTTGCTAGCACATGGCATGGAACAGGCTAACAAGCCCATCACTGCGATGCCTTTTGTGAGCGATAAATCGTATGTCATCGATTATGAATAATCCCGATACCTCGCTGTGGGATAAGCAGCGTAATAAAATCATCAGTAAGAAGGGCGGCTGGTTTGTTGGTGACGGTGTCTATTGTCATGGCTACGACATGATGAATGAACTGGTGGGAAAGGTCTCCTATATGCAAGTCGTAATGCTTAATGTGACGGGGCAATTGCCAGAAAGGCGTGTTGCAGACTGGTTTGAAGCGGTGCATATCTGCTTAAGTTGGCCTGATTCTCGTATCTGGTGTAATCATATTGGCGCGTTGGGCGGGACAATGCGCGCTTCGGTGGTTGCATCAACGGTAGCGGGTGTGTTGGCGACCGATTCACGTTCATATGGGATAAAGCCATTAAAAGAAGGTGTTGCGTTTATTCAAGCGGCGGTGATAGCACTGAAGGATGGCTTATCTGTAGAAGAGATCGTAGTGAATGAATGTGAAAAGCATGGCGGTAAGCCATATATCATGGGGTATGCAAGACCTATTGCTAAGGGGGATGAGCGTGTACCGGCGATGGAGCTAGTTGCCAAAAATTTGGGTTTCTCAGTTGGCGAGCATTTGAAGCTGGCTTATGAAATAGATCGGACATTATTGGCCCAGTTTAATGAAGGGATGAATATTAATGGCTACATGTCAGCTTTTTTATCTGATTTGAATTTTACCTCAGAAGAGGTCTACCGTATTTGTGCGACATTAGTGGCGAGTGGGGTTAGCGCTTGTTATGTTGATATGCGTGATCGCCTTGCAGAGACGTTTTTACCATTGAAGTGCGATGATATTGATTTTCAGGGAAAGCCTCATCGTAAGCTCTAATTTTAAAATTTAAGGGGTTTATCAATGACCAAGAATATTTTAGTAACGGGTGGTAACTCCGGAATAGGCTATGCAACTGCAGCACTGGCTAAGTCGCGGAATTACGATGTGACGATTTGTGGACGAGACGCTGAGCGTGTGGCAAGGGCTGCAGAAACGCTCGGTGTGAGAGGTGTTATCGCTGATATGTCAGACCCTAAGCAAATTAAGGCATTGGCTGCTTATTTTAATGATGATGGCCTAGATGGATTGGTTAACAACGCCGCAATGGCTAAGTTTATGTCGATCAAAGATCATACGTTGGATGATTTTGATGATTTTTTCAATGTTAATGTACGTGGGCCTCTTTTATTAATTCAGGCGCTTATTCCTGCACTAGCCAAACGTAAGGGCAGTGTTGCAAATATTTCATCTGCGATTACTAATAATGGCCTACCGAATGCCTCTCTTTATGCAGCATCAAAAGGGGCTGTTGACAGTTTTAGTAGAAGTCTTGCAGTCGAGTTAGCGGCTGATGGTATTCGTGTTAACTGTATTTCACCAGGCGCTATTGATACGCCGATTATCACTAAGTTAGGGTTGAACCCTGAACAGATTAGCGCGATTAAAGCGCATCATGAAGCGAGCATTCCGTTACGCCGTTATGGGTCTGCAGAAGAAGTCGCGCATGTCATCTTGTCCCAGTTAGAGGCTTTGTATGTAACTGGTTCTGTATGGTCGGTTGACGGTCGGTTGACGGTGGGGTGGATGCGCAATAATAAATGATCGCATTCAGTGGAAAGATTGTTGTAAAAAATACAAATATGTAGGAATATTGCAACAGCTTGAGGTGGTTTTTTGGTATTGTTGCTTTAATATAAGGCTGCAAAGTAGCTGAATTTAAGTGTGGTAGCGTTGGCTAGTGATACAAGGATGTCGTCGTCGAAAATCAGTATCGGTGGTGTACCTGAAATACAGCATAGAGGGATAGCGGCGTAAATGAGTAAAGAATCGAAACCATTTATTGTAACTTGCGGATTAATTGCTGCTTTAACGATGTCACCGGCGACGTGGAGTGACATATCAAGCGATGATATGTTTGAACTTTCTATGGATGAGCTGCTTGATATAGAAGTTGAGATAGCAACCGGCAAGCTTCAAAAATTATCGCGAGCACCAGCCGTTGTAAATGTGATTACGGCTGCTGATATTAAAGCAATGGGAGTGACAGAGTTTCGACAGATATTGGAAATGATACCTGGTGTCAGTCAATATCCGGATCCGCTAGGGCGTCTCGACCCTCATTTTTCAATTCGGGGTATTCATACAGCCGATAATTCTCAGGTGTTAGTGCTCGTAGATGGGCATGATATTACTTACGCTGTAACAGGTTCTTCTCCTTCCGCATTTCGTATGTCGGTTGCTAATATTGCGCGAGTCGAGGTCATGCGTAGTCCAGGATCTGCCCTTTATGGAGCAGATGCATTTGCAGGGGTGATTAATGTGATTACAAAAAATGCTTCTGAGCTGAGTGGTACAGAATTTGGCTGGCGTCGGGGCTCATTCAATACGCAGGAAGTCTGGTTGCAAAATGCTGTACGTTTAGATAATGAATGGGATCTTGGCTTTAGTCTTGAAAGCAATAGTAGTGATGGAGATGAAGCGCGGATTGTTGCCTACAATGATGAAAATATTGGCTTTACAGGCAGCGCATCACTTGAGACTGATTATGTATATACGAATGCTCAGATATCATTGAGTAATAGTGAGTGGGTGTTCAAAATCTGGAACTGGAACCTTGATGAAGCAGGAACTGGGCAAGGAGCCGCTTTTATACCGAGCCCAACTGATTTTGATAAAGCAGAGCTGAGCCTGCTTGATATTCAGAACACGAAAAAGAATATACTGCCTGGTCTTGGAATTGATACACGTTTGAGTTACGAAGTGCAGGAGATAGATTCTCAGTTTCTAATATTTCCGGCATTTGGGCCTTTTCCGGATGGAGTGAAGGGTACACCCGGAGCCACACAAAATAAGGGGAACTTTTCGCTTCGCGCTGACTATACAAACCTCCAGGGACATCGATTGCTGGTTGGTGTTGGCTCAGAGTGGCTTGAGGTGAATCCACGTGAGGTCAAAAATTTTTCCCCGAGTTTAACGCCATTTGGATCAATGGTTGATGTTAGCGGTGATCCTGCAAATGTCTTTATGTTAAGGCAAAGTAGAACGGTGAATCATATCTTGCTTCAGGATGAGTGGAATGTCAATGAGGCATGGGCTGTGACCGCTGGGGTTCGCTATGATAACTACTCTGATTTTGGCAATACCACTAATCCACGTTTAGCCGTTATATGGCGTGCTCATCAGAAACTCACCACTAAAATACTTTATGGACGTGCTTTTCGGGCACCTTCATTTAGTGAACTCTATTTTATCAACAACCTACCTACGGTTGGTAATACTAATGTAAATGCAGAGCAGATTGAAACTTATGAAGCAGTGATTGATTATCGCCCTGTAAGGTCATTTAATCTGGTATTGAGTGTTTTTGATTATCGTATTGAAGATTTGATTGATAGAACATTTGGCGTGGCTGCTCAAAACACTGGCAAACAGGACGGCAGTGGTTTTGAGCTTGAAGCCAACTGGCATGTGAATTCGAAACTGCAGTTGAGGGGGTTTTATGCATTTCAAAATGCAGAAGATAGTGTGACGAAGGTTGATGTACCCAATGCCCCGCAACAGCAGTTCTATTCAAACCTTCACTGGAGTTTTCAACCACAGTGGTCTTTGGGAATGCAATTAAAGTGGATTGCAGATCGAAAACGAGCGGCAGCTGACGTTAGACCTGATATCTCAGACTATACAGTTGTTGATGCAACGCTAAGGCGCCGTAATTTGCTTGAAAATATGGACCTAGCAATATCAGTAAGGAATATGTTTGATGAGGATATTAGAGCACCTTCCGTATATGATGCCAATAATTCTCAGGGAGCCGCTATCGTTAATGATTACCCTATGCCAGGACGAAGCGCTTATGCCGAGGTAAGTTTTAACTACTAGGGAATGCCCATTGTAGATGCGAGTGCCGCTACCGTTGATTTCCCTCGTTCACTTGAATAACTTTAGAGCGCCATATTGTTCGGATGATAATACGACGCAGTTTTTAGTGGTGGATTAAATGACTCGATCATTACCGCCATCAAGCGGAATGTTTGCACCGGTGGTTTTTGAAAACAACGCATCACACATCTCGGCTGCTAGTGCGGCGACGTTATCAGAACTAATTTCCACTTTGAGTAAGTTTTTCTTTTTGTAGTCCTCAATACTCATATTGTAATGACTCGCGCGAGACTTAAGCACTTTATCATTCCAGATAGCGGTGTCAAAAACGGCGTCAGGATGGATGCTGTTAATGCGAATATTATCTGCACTCCATTCAAGTGCCGCAACGCGTGCCAACTGACCAAGTGCCGCTTTAGATGCCGAGTAGGCTGCAGCACCCGGGCCTGGTGCGGCAATGTTTTTAGAACCGATCACCACCACACGGCCACCCTTGTAAGCGTGTTTTAGCAGTGGATGGCACTGACGCATGATGCGCAGATTTGCATCCAAGTTAATTGACATTACCGTTGACCATAGATCATCACTCAGTGCCTCTATTCGATTGCTTGCAGGGAATATGCCTGCATTCAGCACTAACATATCGATACCACCAAAACGGCTGACACCTTTTTCAATGGCGCTAGTTAACGCTTCCGCAGAGGTGATATCACATCTGATGCCGATATAATTGGCACTGGTGTGAAGTTCTGTAATGACCTCATTAATATCAAGCCCAATCACAGCGGCGCCCTTTTTAATAAACGTCTCGACACAGGCCTTACCAATGCCTGAAGCCGCACCGGTAATGAGTACCACTTCACCAGCAAAGGCGGGTGCTGAACCGGGTTTCTGCAATTTCGCTTGTTCAAGACTCCAGTATTCAACATCAAATATATCATTTGCGGGCAGTGCTTGGTAACCGCCAAGCTTCTCAGCACGGAGGATAATGTCGATGGTATGGCGGTAAATATCCGCAATAATATCGCTTTCTTTGCCGCTTTTTCCTAGCGTACATAGCCCTAATTCTGAATCGATAATCACGCGAGGGCAGGTATCAAGGATCGATTTTGGTTCACTGGCCTGGGCAGCTTGTTGATTAAAATAGGCGGTATAAGCAGCGCTGTATTGGCTAATATTTCGCCCAAGTTGTGGCACGCGTTTGGTACGAATGACGTGGTCTGGAGTCGCTGGCCCCGACTGGCTAATCGTTTTAAGGTCACTTCGTTGCGAAAAGGCGATGGATGTGCTTCCGGTGTGACTGCTGAGTAGCATTGGTGCGCCTGCTGCAGTGGATGCCTCGTGGCGTAGCTCAGAAAGGGCATTGATATTAGTCTTGAATTGTATAGACGCTTGCTTGTTATCAGTCACTTGCCAAGCATTATGCTGGTGTAAATATTTTTTGGCACGCGAAACGAGGTCTATCATGCGGTCGTATGATAATTTAGCTGTTTCACCAAATGAAAACACACCGTGATTCAATAAAATCATCCCAATGGTTTTATCTGTCGCCTCTTCACGGAAGCGCTCGGCGCATAAGCGGGCAAGATCAAAACCGGGCATCACATACGGGATAACCACCACATCATCGCCATATATCTCACGAATACGTGCTTCACCATCTTTGGTATTTGTGATCGAGACCACGTCATTGGCGTGGGTATGGTCAACAAACTTGTGTGGAATAGTGGCATGCAGTATCGCTTCAACAGAAGGGGTCGGCGCAGATGCTCGAGTCATATGTGTACGAAGCTCATTAACCATATCGATATCTGACAGCTGCTCAAGATTGGCGAGTTTAATGAGATGTTGTAACCTGACGGGTGAAAAACCAGCTGCCTCAATCGTTTCAAGATCCCAGCCACTACCTTTCACATAAAGAATCTCTTCCCGTTCACCCGTAATGCTGGTTTCTTTAATTTTGACGGATGTATTACCGCCACCATGTAGTACCAGTGTTTTATCTTGGCCTAACAAGCGAGATGTATAGACACGTAGTGCTAGGTCATCCGTTAATTTTGCGGCTTCATCGTCATTCCAGCGGTTACTAATCCTAGTTGAGTTCATTGTCAGTAGGGATCCTAGTAGCTAATTGAAAAGGAAGTACTTGATATGTTTGTTGTCATATAAGCGAGCTGTAATAAATTTTTATGAATTATATCGTAAAATCATGATGTTATCTCTAATGCCCGCTAATTAAATGCCGATATGAAAAATGCGGGTATTTAGCTGAATAAATGACTCGAATTTCTGTGTGATGGCGGAAACGTGGAGCGGTGTAAATGGGGGATTTCTTGCTGAGTGATCAAATAAAAATGATATATGACAGTATTTTAAATCAGATTAGACCATCAAAATGAAAAGAACTGGACAGGGAGTAGTGGTCATTTTTGGCTTTATTGCCATCATTATCATGACATTGCTGCATAATCAGCAATTATCTGAACTCACTGTTAGCTTCAAGCTAGACGAGAGTACTCATGTTGACCATATAATGACGTCAGTGGAGCGGGAAATTGCAGTGATTGAGTTAGAGGTTGCTAGCGTGCTTCACCGTATCGTCAGACAGCACAAGACTAGTGGCATTGATATAAGCGCAATTGCTAGCGCAGTCGAGCATGATAAAGCGTTGGGCGAGGAAATCGCTCACCTGCAAGTGGAAATTTTGTTAAGTGATATCATTGTAACGCAATATGAAGATCACTTGATAAGCCGAGCAATGCTTTCTGTGAAGCCACATACATTCGACAATTTTCATATTCAAAAGCACTATGAGTGGCTATCTCAGAATGCTGTAGACCGTGATGTCAAAGATCAATCTGAAATCATTAGCACTACATCTAATCGGCGTCATAATCATCTTTATTACTCTACCTTTATTGACAATCAGATGGTGGATGTTACGCCAATGATGGCAACATTTGTCATTGATATTGAGCAGTTACAAGGTACGCTGTTTAAGGGGTACTATTTGCAGTTTGATGACGTTAAGTATATGTCTGGTGGTAATATTCAATACCTTAACTTCTCATCGACCAGTAATAATATGGGTGAAATTTACAAGTTTGATAATGCGATTGGTAGTCGAAATATTTGGGGGCGATGGTTAGTCGGAACTGATGATGAGTGGCGTGGTGCGAATAAAGCGGCATTCGCCATTATGGAGAAAAATTATCAGGTAAATGTATTATTGATTATTGTTTTCATTGTGGTTGTGGTTATGATATTTGAGCTTTCGATTAGGTCAAATAAATTAAGGAATATTGCTAATAAAAAATTAATGGAAAAATTTTCGCAGAGAGAGCTTGAATTAAGCGAGTCAAAAGAGTGCAATCAAGCTATTAATGAAGATTTAAAGAAGAGCGACCTTAAGATGCATAGCATTATTAATGCTTCTACAGATGGCGTGGTCATTTGTGATAGTCATGCGGTTATTACTAATATTAATAAGGCAATAAAAGAACTCTTTGGGTATTCTGAAGATGATGTGCTAGGGAAGGGGATTGGTTTCTTATTTCCAGATTATTCACCAAAGGATTCGCATAGTGGCTCATATTCTGAATTTTCTACTGACAGCAGTTCGGCTAAATTTATGGAGACTAACGCAATATCAAAAGAAAATATTTTTCTGGAAGTAGAGCTTTACGTGACTTGCGTTAAAATTTCAGATAATGATGTTTATACCATCATCGTTCGTGATATTGCAGATCGAGTAAAAAAACAGAATACAATACGTGATGTGCAGGAAAACCTTCGTGCGGTGATTAACAATATAGCGGAAGGCATTATCACATCCGATGAAAGAGGTAATATTCTGACATTTAATCCAGCCGCTGAAAATATTTTTGGTTGGAAGGCTAGTGAAATGCTGGGTAAAAATATTTCCACGTTGATGAACACTCAAGATAAAAACAACCATGATGGTTATTTAAATAAATACATTCAATCTCGTAATCGAAAAATTTTGGGTGTCGGACCAAGAGACGTGATTGGGATCAAAAAAAATGGTGATCCATTTCACATGGAACTAGCCACTAGTGAGATGTTTAGTGATAAAAATCGTGTTTTTATAGCCATTTTTCGTGATATTACTGAAAGAAAAATGATAGAAAAAAATATGCACCTGTCATATTCAGAGCTTGAGTCGGCCGTTGATTCTCATACCGATAACCTCAAAAAAGTGAATAAAGAACTCGTTCGGGCGAGAGATGAGGCGCTTGTTGCTGCGCGCAGTAAGGCTGAGTTTTTAGCGATGATGAGCCATGAGATTAGAACACCGATTAATGGCGTATTGGGGATGTTGAATCTTGTACGTGATACTAAACTGAATAGTGAGCAGCAAGACTATATTGAATCCGCGTATTCTTCGGGTGAAATTCTTTTGGCGTTATTAAATGATGTGCTGGATCTGTCTAAGATTGAAGCGGGTTGTATGACACTTGACTGTAATGACTTCGATCTTCATCAATTAGTTGAAGCGGCTGTCAGCATTACATCAAAGACACTGCATAACCCTGATATTGAAGTTGCCTGTACTATATTAAGTAAAATACCGAAATGTGTTTATGGTGATGGTGGTCGTTTAAGGCAAGTGCTTTCAAATTTGCTCAGCAATGCTGTTAAGTTTACTGAGCGTGGTGGTGTTTTAGTGACGGTATCGCTTGATTCAATGACATCAGACCATTTTATTTTACATTTTGATGTGGCTGATACGGGTATCGGTATTGAAGCGATTGATAGTGAAATGATTTTTGATGAATTTATACAGGCTGATAACTCAGAAAGGAGAAACTATGGTGGTACTGGTTTGGGTCTTTCTATCTCTAAGCGTTTTGTTGAGTTAATGGGGGGAGAGATTTCAGTTACATCTGAACCAGGAAAAGGGAGCTGCTTTTCTTTCACAGTGGATGTGACCCAGGGTGCGTGTGATATTAAACCTTCGCCCATTGAGCTGGAACGAGTATTTGTCCTATCCGAGCATAATACAACCAATAAAGCCTTGTTGATGCAGCTTGATGATTGGCAATTACCCGTCAAACAAATAACGGCGGATGAAATTTTTGCTGGTTTTGCTGGTGAGCTGATAACGGGAAAATCAATTCTTATTGTTGATCTGAACCGACAGCAGCATGATGATTTTGAACGGCACGTGCAAGGTATTATAAAGGCAGTGATTAAAGTAGAGCTTAAATGCCTTCTTGTTGAGATCGATGGTTTCTGTTTTAGCCCTTTTATCGATTGTTCACTTAATAGGGATATCGGTTTTTTATCCCGCCCAATTCTGCCTAGTAAATTGCAATCCAGTATTGAATGGCTGCTGAAGGGGGAGGGAAAGAAGACTTATCAACGCGATCAAATAATAGTGGACACTAAAGATGATATCGTCGCTGAGCATGACAAAGAGAATGTTTCAGTGTTGGTCGCAGAAGATAATCTTGTTAATCAAAAAGTGGTTATTTCACTGTTAAAAAAGCTTGGTGTCAGTGCAGACATTGTCAAAAATGGTCGTGAAGCGTTATTGGCTTTATCAAATCCAGAACACAACTATCGACTCGTGCTGATGGATTGTCAGATGCCTGAGGTCGATGGTTATGCCGCAACGCGGCAGCAGCGCCGCCTAGAAAAAGACAACCCTGATATGAAGCGTATACCGATTATTGCCATGACAGCTCATGCGTTACCCGGGGATCGTGAGAAGTGCCTAGATGCTGGTATGGATGACTACATCACAAAGCCGATTAATCTTGAAGTGGTTAGAAAGGTGATTGAAGGCTGGCCGTGAGCCGCTATTAATTCTGAGTGCGGTGTGTGTTAACGCATAATGACTACATTGCGTGATTAAAATTCGTTATAATCCTTGGCCTGCAAGCAGATAACATGCCCCGATAGCTCAGCTGGATAGAGTAGCCCCCTCCTAAGGGGCAGGTCAGAGGTTCGAATCCTCTTCGGGGCGCCAATTTCCTCCCAAGCACAGAAGTGGTACGAATTGCCTGTATGACTGCTGTGTGCTGGAGCAGACACTAGAATTCTTTACACTATTTTCAACACGTGTCATTTCGACGAAGGCCGGAATCTAGAGACCACTACATGGGGAGGCTTTAACCACTTACTCTTAAGAAGCCAAAAAAGCACCGAGTTGCTCTGAACTTTTTGAGTGTAGGCCATACATATGCCAGCTCACAGACGAGCTGGCATATGTTGAAATGTGGTGATGGTATTAATGCATCCCATGCAGTTTATGTTTATCCGCAGCGCTCGCTTTATGATTAAGGTTTATTAGAATATTGGCAAGATCACGCTCATTTTCAGATGCCTTTTCATCTTTAGCAATATTCTTAAGCTTGGGTTTGTCTGCGTCACTGATCGAGTGGTCGAGATTAATCATCGCCTGCGCTAACGTGCGTGCATGCGCTGATGCATGGCTATCGTCGACAATTGTTTTGAGTTGCGTTTTTTCTGTGCTACTCGGGTAATGATTAAGCCCTGCTAGAATTGAAGACATGGTTTTGATCTCAGTATGCCCTTTACCTGCGATGGCACTGTGATTTGCAAAAGTCATTAGAAGCGCTAAAGATAAGCCAAGTATTTTCATCATAATTAAAATCCTCTTTGTCATTCAGAATGATTGCTAGCCTAACTGCCTACTATAGCGTTTGAATTATGTTTTGGGAATGCGTTTATAGCCCTTTAATTTGAAAGGTTAATGTGAGAGTTTTACAGTGCATTGATCAAAAAAGTTCAATATCCGAACTCTCTTTTTCTTCTTCTAATTTAACCGCTTCTTTTAACACTTCATCAACAGACTTTCCGGCAAGAATGGCATCAAACATGCGTTGATCAGAATCGAGTGTGTACTTGGATTTGATCATCTTCTGTAATGCACTCCATTCATAAGGGCTATACACACGGCCAGAGTCAGAGACTATTTCAGATAGCGATTTCAGGATGACGGAAATATGGCTGAGGCGTTGGGTGAATTTGTCATAAAACTGGAACGCAATGATGGCTGACTGCACCTTTTCATCAACGGCCTGACAATTGCTTAAAATGGTGTCACGTGTGTTGCCGTGAGGAAGATCTTGGGCCGCCATATTGATGACTTGTGCGTTGCCAACCATCGAGGTGAACCATTCGGTTAGGGTATCAACAGAATCATTACCGTCTTTCATCGCATATTCAATGCGCGCAACGGAGAGCGTTAACATTGCGACGGTTTCGCGTATCTGGCTCCAGTCGAGGTCTGGGGCATGAGATGTCGAGAGTGTGCTGGGTGATTCTTTTGTCATAGAAATTCCTTTTTATTCAGCTTATTGGAAGTACTCTGTTTTCTATCGGCACTCGTTTGAAAGGCATAAGGCAGTGAGCTGTTCTGCAGGCGCGTGGCCGCATCAGGAAACTGCTGGTAAGTTTATGAATGATGGGTTTCGGTTCCATCAATACGGCGCTTCAGAATGAAGCACAGATGTAATAGTGCTTTACAACCCTGATAAATCGGCCATATATAGCATCGACATCAGAGCTAAAACACCTTAAAATCGGGAGGTGGTTTAGGGGTTTATCAATGCTAAAACAGGAAAACAAAGATCATGTTACCTACCGATATTTATTACGAATACAAAATAAAAAACGGCGATACCTTCTCTGCCATCATCCATCGCATGTTTGGCCATGTGCGCAACGATACCCGGTATACGGAAACTGTTAAACACCTGCTGGCGCTGAACCCGTAGATCAAAAACCCGGATCGCATTCGCGCTGGCGATATGCTGCGCCTGGCTGTATTGCCACCGGCCTCCAGGCAGACAAAAGCCAGCCCGAC
>QIHH01000215.1 GCA_003230195.1 Gammaproteobacteria bacterium | reverse complement strand
AATTACAACCGCCAGTGTCACGTGATGAGCTGTTACGTGAATTGCGCCAGACACAGCAGTTGCTGGAACGTCTGCATCAACGTATCGAAAAACAGGGCGAGTCTGTCAAATATTAATGAGAGACCTTTGCACGAGAACTAGTTCTCGTGCAAAGGTCTCACCATATTATAAAGACAGTTTTTTCTTTCGCTTAAAAAAAATGCAAACAGTCTCCACCTTGAACTTATCTGCGGCTTTCAGATGACTCTCTGCCTGTGATGGGTTCAGTGCGCCAGTATATCTTGTATAGCGTTATAAATCAGCCTTGTGATAACGGGGTTTTGTCTGTTCCGACCCACAAATAGCCAAGTAACCTGTTTTTTATGTGTTGTTGCACTACTGCAAATGTGGTGAGGGCATTGGTATATTCCCTGAGCAATCGACTAGGGGCTGTTCTAATCGGTATGCCGATACATTCATCTTAATTCGGTAGAAAGCCACTCAGCGCGGGTGAAAAACCTAGGAAATTATCCCCGGCCAAGTGACTTATTTTTGCCAATAGGCCCGCTACGATGTACCCCTTTGGGTATTATCGACGATGCACGCTTTGCTGTGGCAAATGGATGTCCAATATCCATGGGCACTTTGTCTGCTGTGCTCAGATGCCCTTAAGCCGCTTCCCGGAGGAAGTTAATTAAGTTTTTGTTCGCCATCATTCTCTTTATCCGGTTTTATATTTGCAGCAAAGGGTCCTTTGGGCCCTTCGGAGAGTTCAAATTCAACCTTTTGGCCACCTTTGAGTGTTTTATAGCCATCGATTGAAATGGCGGAGAAGTGGGCGAAGATATCTTCACCACCTTCGTCGGGTGAGATGAAACCAAATCCTTTGGTGTTGCTAAACCACTTAACGAGTCCACTAGGCATAACTATACTCCCTTCCATATTCGAGCATCACTATCTTGTTAAGCATGAAGCGGGGTCTTTTTTGTTGACCGCGTAGCAAAACAATAGCCCAATAAACGAAATAGTCAAGTACTTCGGGAGGTGTCAATTGTACTGGATAGCAGGTGAGAGGGGTGGCTAGATTCTTGCTGTTATTTTGATGAGGTTGATTTTTTTATTGTATGGCTATATGTCTGTTGTTGGGTATGATATTTTACTGCCTTGGTAATAACTAATTTCCATGCAAAACAAGATGTTATATATTGTTGTGCTAGTGACGTTTTTGTTGAAATTAAAGTATAATTAGGATACACATGGATAAAGAGGAACAGCACAATTCTGACGATAATTTGGCACTACAAGAGGCTAAGCCAAAGTTAAAGCGCCCGCCGCTTTATAAAGTATTACTTCTTAATGACGATTACACACCAATGGATTTTGTTGTCCATATTTTGCAAGATCATTTTAGCATGACTAGCGAGCAGGCAACTCAGGTCATGCTGCAGGTGCATACACGGGGTGTTGGCGTTTGTGGCGTTTTTACACGTGATATCGCTGAAACCAAAGTAGCACTAGTAAATCAATACGCGCGCGAAAATCAGCATCCGCTGAAATGTACCATGGAGGAAGCGTAGCGAACCAAACCTAGGTAGGTGCCCAATGTTAAGTAAAGATCTTGAATACACACTCAATGCAGCATTTCAGTCTGCCAGAGACAGAAATCATGAGTTTATGACAGTAGAGCATCTGCTGTTGGCACTGTTTGATAACGCTGAATCTTGCGCGATTCTTCGCGCGTGTGATGCCGACATCGATGGGTTAAGAAAAGAGCTTGAAGCTTTTCTTGTAGAGAACACTCCATTACTGAGTGGAGAAGAACGAGAAACTCAGCCGACACTCGGTTTTCAGCGGGTACTGCAGCGGGCCGTTTTTCATGTGCAATCCTCAGGTAAGCGCGAAGTGGCTGCCCCTAATGTGTTGGTGGCGATTTTTGGTGAGCAAGACTCTCAGGCGGTTTACTTCCTGAATAAACAGGGTGTCACTCGGCTGAATGTCGTTAGCCATCTTTCGCATGGCTTGTCAAAGACTTCAAACGATGATAAAAATGAAAATGTCTCTGATGTCGATGGCACGGCAGATGAAGTGGAGGCTGCTAAAACCCCGTTAGAAAGCTATGCCACCAATCTTAATGAACGCGCGAAAGCGGGCAAGATTGATCCATTAATTGGGCGTGATGCAGAAGTGCATCGTGTGGTGCAGATACTGTGTCGTCGTCGTAAAAATAATCCATTGTTAGTCGGTGAAGCGGGTGTTGGTAAGACCGCGATTGCTGAAGGGCTGGCAAAGATGATTGTTGATAAAGAGGTGCCCGATGTGCTCGCAGAAAGCACTATCTATTCGCTTGATATGGGGGCCTTATTAGCGGGCACAAAATATCGTGGTGATTTCGAAAAACGTTTGAAAGGGCTGCTTGCTCAGATTGTTGCGGAAGAGGGCGCTGTGCTTTTTATCGACGAGATACATACCATTATCGGTGCGGGTTCTGCATCCGGTGGGGTGATGGATGCCTCAAACCTGCTTAAACCAGCATTAAGCTCGGGTGAATTACGTTGCGTGGGTTCAACGACGTATAATGAATATCGCGGCATTTTCGAAAAAGACCGCGCGCTGGCACGCCGTTTCCAGAAGATCGATGTGGATGAGCCTTCGGTGAGTGAAACCATCGATATTTTGAAGGGTTTGAAGTCTCGCTTTGAAGAGCACCATAAAGTGAAGTACACGGCTGATTCACTGAAGACCGCTGCAGAGTTATCTTCGCGTTACATTAATGACCGTTTTATGCCTGACAAGGCAATTGATGTGATTGATGAGGCGGGAGCCAATCAACGTTTACAACCCGTATCTAAGCGCAGAAAAACCATTGGTGTCAAAGAGATTGAGGCGATTGTTGCCAAGATTGCACGCATTCCTGCGAAGAGTGTGAGTAGCTCTGATAAGGCAAAATTGCGCACGCTGGAACGTGATTTGAAGATGGTGATCTATGGTCAGGATGAGGCGGTAGATACACTATCGACGGCCATTAAAATGTCTCGCTCTGGCCTGGGTGATGCCACTAAGCCGATTGGTTCATTTCTGTTTACTGGGCCAACGGGTGTGGGTAAGACAGAGGTCTGTCGCCAGCTTTCTCACATTTTAGGGATTGAACTGATACGTTTTGATATGTCTGAATATATGGAGCGCCACGCTGCTTCACGTTTGATTGGCGCACCACCGGGCTATGTTGGCTTTGATCAGGGCGGATTGTTAACCGAGGCTGTGAATAAGCAGCCTCATGCGGTTTTGCTGTTCGATGAAATTGAAAAAGCGCATCCGGATGTTTTTAACTTGCTACTGCAGGTGATGGATCACGGTACGTTAACAGACAATAATGGTCGTAAGGTGGATTTTAGGAATGCGATTATCATTATGGCGAGTAATGCAGGTGCAGAACAGATGAGTCGGTCGTCAATCGGCTTTGCGCATCAGGATCACTCATCTGATGGGATGGAAGTAATTAAACGCACTTTTACCCCTGAGTTTAGAAATCGTCTTGATGCGATTGTGCAGTTTAAGGCGCTGGATGCGGTGACGATTGCGAATGTCGTTGATAAATTCATTATTGAACTAGAGGTGCAACTGGAAGAGAAAAAGGTGGTGCTTGATATTGAAGAACCAGCGCGCGAATGGCTGGCGATGCATGGCTATGATCCTGCGATGGGCGCACGTCCGATGGCACGTACGATTCAGGATTACGTGAAAAAACCACTGGCTGAGGAGTTACTGTTTGGCCGCCTGATTAAGGGTGGTCGAGTGAAAATTGGTGTAAAAGATGATGAGCTAACGTTCGATATCACCGGAGTTGAAGAAACCATCAGTAGTTAGTGGCACTGTTCCAGCAATCGACGGCTCGGTTGCTGGAAATCCTTCGTTACGATTATCCCTGCTGCTGGATCAGCGTGCGCGGTAGGTGATGCGCCCTTTTGAGAGATCATATGGTGTTAGCTGTACGGTCACTTTGTCACCCGTTAGGATGCGGATGTAATGTTTGCGCATTTTTCCAGAGATGTGTGCGGTGACGACATGCTCATTTTCGAGTTCTACACGGAACATCGTATTTGGCAGTGTCTCAACGACAGTGCCTTCCATTTCAATATGTTCTTCTTTTGCCATGCGTTATATAGCCGTCTAATTTGTGTTTTAGTTTAGTTGTCATTACCTAGGTTTTACCCGGTGCTTTTCAATAACAACTGTTTATCTGCGCAAGATTTCCATCCAAGCGGCAGAATTATACACTATTTTTTTTTATTTCTCGCTATCGAGCCGTAATTAAGCAGGGCCACTGCATATGAACTGCTATTTTACCGCAAACCAATGAAATCAGGCTCTTCAAGAGCTTCTTTATTGTGAAATTAGGCAGTAGTGGGATGTTATTTAGATGCTGCCGGATTGATTGGTGATGTCAACAAACAGGGTGAGTCGCTGGCCTGGCTGCAGGTATTTTCCACGGGCCATAGGGTTCCAGCTTTTTAGTTTGTTGATGCTGACGTTAAATCGTTGTGAGATACGTGATAACGAGTCACCTCTGCGTACGGTATACCGTATACGTTGGGTGATTTCATTTAGCGCTGGTGTCATGTCAGGTACTTTACCTTTGGCGACCTTTGACGATGACTTCCAGATAACGAGTTTTTGGCCTGGGCGTAATGTATCGCGTGGTGCCATTGCATTCCAGCGTGCCAGCTGACGAACAGCAACATTATGCATGCGTGAAATGTCCCACAGGGTGTCGCCACGTTGTACTTTATAGGTGAGCTTGATCCCTTTCTTTGGCCTGTTTTTGATGCTTTGAGCGCGTTGCGTAGCACTTAGGCTGTAGCTACTAAGTGATTGGGCGGCGACTGGGATGATCAGGTTTTTACCTGCGCGGATCATATGCCCTTTGACTTTATTGACGTCTTGGATGACCGCAACCGTTGTTTTGTAGCGCTTAGCAATATGGCCTAGTGTTTCGCCGTTGCGAATGCGATGGCGTGTCCATTTAACTCGGTTTTCCTTCGGTAGTGCCGCGAGGTTTTGTTTGAACTGTGATGATTTATCAAGCGGGATTAGCAAGTGATGTGGGCCATCTGGGTCGGTAGCCCAGCGGTTAAAGGCAGGGTTTAGTTGATAGAGCTGTTTGAGTGGCATCTCTGCTAGTTCAGCCGCTTTGGCAAGATCAATCTGCGAGCCGGTGGCGACCTTTTCAAAATAGGGTTCATCAACCAATGAGGTCATGATGATGTTGTGTTTTTCTGGGTTGGCGACAATATCGCGAATCGCCAGCAGTTTGGGTACATAGGCACGGGTCTCGCGTGGTAGCTTGAGTGACCAAAAGTCAGTCGGTTTACCAAGGCGCTTGTTTTTACGGATCGCCTTGCTGACGGTGCCACCGCCAGAGTTATAAGCGGCCAGCGCCAGCAACCAATCATCTTTGAAGCGTTTGTTGAGCGATTCTAGATAATCAAAGGCAGCCAAGGTTGAGGCCGTGATATCGCGGCGGCCGTCGTACCACCAGTTCTGTTTCAGGCCGTACATACGACCAGTGCTAGGAATAAACTGCCAGATGCCCGATGCGCGACCATGAGAATAGGCAAAAGGTTGGAAGGCACTTTCTACGATAGGTAGCAGTGCCAGCTCCATGGGAATATTACGTTGCGCGGCCTCTTCGACAATAAAGTGCAGATAGGGTTGCGCGCGTGCGCTGGTGCGATCAATGTATTCTTGATGACGTGCATACCAGCGGCGTGCAGAGACGGTGCGTGCATGTTCACTGTGAGGCAGTGAAAAGCCATCACGAATGCGTTGCCATAGATCATCTGGACGATGGGCAGCAAGCTGCTGGTTAAGATCGTGTGTGGTCAGCTTTTCAGTCGCAATTGGGGTATCGGGCAGGGCGATGATAGCAGTGGCAGGAGCGGCATCATCTACCTCATTGAGGTTGATGCTAAGCGCTGTGTGTTCGGGATCAAGTGGCACGGTCATTTCTGTTGTTTGCCAAAGCTCAACCGGTTCAGCTTCTGTGTCCAATGGTGTTATGGCGGCGCTGCTTTGTACCGTATTGGTTGTCGGTAGTGATGACGCTGGTGTGGCCGCACAACCGCTGAGCAGCAGCGCGCCTGCTATTCCTGTATTTAAATGAAATAGTCTGAAATTATGATGCATTACCATGAAAAGCTCTGTAGTCCTTGAGGGTAGGCCGGATGTAAATCAATCGGCCATTATAGGGGAGTTCTTGAGAGGGGTGTTGAAAAACGAGCGCTATCATAGTGTTGATCGTCCATGTGTGACGAAGCTTTCAGAGTGTCTGCTTAAAAGTGATTTTTCCAGTATCGGATGGTACGAAATGTTGAGATCGGGTCTGTCGGTGATGATAGACCGTGGTCATCGGCGTAACGTTGGGCGGCGGTCATAATCTCTGGCGTATGGCAGCGTAAAAATGGATTGGTATTTTTTTCGTCACTTAGTCGTAATGGAATGGTGATTTTACCACGTGCGCGCATTGCGTCGGTACGTTCGATGCGAGCGCGAATAGCCTGATTATCAGGTTCAAGATGGCGTGCAAATTTGAGATTGGCCTGGGTATATTCATGAGCGCAATAGATATGAGTGTCATCTGGTAGGGCTGCGATTTTTTGCAATGAATGAAACATCTCATCGTAAAGTCCTGTATGCAGTCGACCACAGCCGGCACCGAAGAGCGTGTCGCCGCAGAAAAGTTTGCCAGTTGACCCTGATTGGTAATATGCGACATGGCCTGCAGTGTGTCCTGGTACGTCGAGTACCTTTAGCTGGTATGTGTCATTGATGGTAATAAGGTCATCCTGTTTGACGCGTTGCGTTATGCCGGGGATAGTTTCGCTTGCTGGGCCATACACAGGTATATTGAATTGTTGTAGGATCGTCATGATGCCATCCACATGGTCATAACACTGATGTGTGACAACGATTGCGACAGGATTCAGTTGATTATCCTGTAGGTATTTTAAAACAGGTCGCCCATCACCTGGATCAACAATGATGACATGGTTGCTTTCAGTGGCTATCAGCCAGATGTAATTGTCTTTGAACGCTGGGATCGCAATGGCATTATTCATTCAGCCAATGCTGGCAGGAATCAAAGCTAGCGTCAATATTGCTGGCTGATTTGAATGTTCATTTTATTCAAATCGCGCCACTGGATTGGAGGCTTTCAGCAAGGTATGCTTAATGCCATGGGGAGGAAGCGTAAAGCGATGGTGCAGGACAGTAACGGCCGGTTGGTTTGTACCGAACGTGACCACCTGCGCGACTGGTTTAAGCGCCCTTTGGGACAACGTTTAGCGATACGTGAAAGAGAAGAGCTAGACAAGGTGCTGGTCAATCTGTTTGGATTTCATCTGCTGCAGGTCGGGTGTTTATTAAATGAAGACATGACAAGTGCGAGCCGTATTTTGCACCGCGTGTTGGTGGATGGTGATCCTGAAGAGAGCGCCACGCTGGTAGCGATGTACGGTGTACCGGATGCATTACCGATTGAGTCTGATAGCATTGATGTGGTGGTGTTGCACCATACCCTAGAGTTTGAGGTTAACCCGCATGAAGTGTTGCGCGAGGTTGAGCGTATTTTGGTGCCAGAGGGCCATGTGGTTATTTTGGGGTTTAACCCCTGGAGTTGGTGGGGTGTTCGTCGCTTCCTGAGTCGACGACGCGGCCCGCCATGGTGTGGTCATTTTAGAAGTGCATGGCGGATGCGAGACTGGCTCTCACTGCTGGGATTTGACCATGCACTCTCGCGCTGGTATTTTTTTCGCCCACCGGTACAAAATGAGGGGATAATGCGACGTCTTGAAGTGTTGGAACGGGCGGGTGAGCGCTGGTGGCCCTTTTGGGGTGGAGCCTTTTTGGTGGTGGGGAAAAAACGGGTCTTCACGGGTACTCAGATTAAACCGCGCTGGCGTCCCAATGGTAGCCTGATTGATCCACGTATCGTGAAGCCCTCATCTTCCGCGACTAGTTCATCGCCGCGTAGCCCTTCTGTGATAACACAGGGCGAGCAGCGAATCATAACGAAATAAAGAGAGTTGATAGTTTGACAGATGTAACTGAAATTTTTACCGATGGTGCGTGTCGTGGTAACCCTGGGCCGGGTGGCTGGGGGGCATTGATGCGTTATCAGGGCAATGAAAAGAGCCTTTACGGCGCTGAACCACATACCACTAATAACCGAATGGAATTGATGGCGGCGATTAAGTCACTGCAGGCGTTGAAACGCCCATGTCGGGTGAGCTTAACCACTGATTCACAATACGTACGGCAGGGCATTACCGAGTGGATTACCAACTGGAAGAAGCGCGGTTGGAAGACGGCGGCGAAAAAACCGGTGAAGAATGATGATCTATGGCGTGAGCTGGATGCCGTCTGTGCTGTTCACGAGGTGGAGTGGCATTGGGTGCGTGGGCATACCGGGCATCGTGAAAATGAGATGGCGGATGAGCTGGCCAATCGAGCAATCGATGAAATGCAGGCCAATGGTTAACCATAATAATTCATAGCAGAGATTTTTATAGATGCGTCAAATAATCCTGGATACAGAAACGACCGGTCTTGAACCTAAACTAGGCCACCGTATTATTGAGATTGGTTGTGTTGAAGTGATCGATCGTCGTCTTACCGGGCGTCACTACCATCAATACCTGCAGCCTGATCGTGAAATTGATGATGGTGCGATTGAAGTGCATGGTATCACCAATGAGTTTCTGGTCGATAAGCCGCGCTTTAGTGATATCGCTGAAGACTTTATTGAATTTATTAAAGGCGCTGAACTCGTCATTCACAACGCACCGTTTGATGTTGGTTTTATTAATCACGAATTTCGCCTGCTAAGTCGAACTCATGATTTAGTGGGCGAGTTTTGCGGGGTATTAGATACTCTCGCGATGGCGCGTCAATTACATCCAGGACAGCGCAATAGTCTTGATGCATTATGTAAGCGTTACGATGTTGATAACGCACAACGTACTTTGCATGGTGCGCTACTGGATGCGGAGATCCTTGCTGACGTCTATCTGATGATGACGGGCGGGCAGCGAAAGCTTTTGCTGGGTGGCGAGGAGACTGACAGCGGCTCAAAAGAGCAAGCGATTAGAAGTGTACAGTTGGCTGCCGGTCAGCTTAAAGTGATGTGTGCCACTAAGGATGAACGACTGGCACATGAGGCACGACTTGCCGCGATTGAAAAACAGGGCGGTAGTTGTGTGTGGCGGCAATTTGAAGCGGGTATTGAAAAGGTGATCTCGTAATGTTTAAAAATATGAAACAGTTTTTTGAAGAGCGCATTGAGTCTGTGATGAATGATGAAAGTGACTCGGAAGAGCAGTCGCTACGACTTGCGACCGCTGCATTGATGATTGAGATGACACGTGCGGATGATGATGTGACAGACGAAGAACGCTGCGCCGTTGATGGTGTGCTGCAGGATCTGTTTGCTATCAGTGAAGAGGAGGCGCAAGAGCTGGCTAAACTGGCGGCAGCGGAGGTTGATAATGCAGCTTGCCTATTTGATTTTACCAAAATGGTGGATCGATCTTTCACTCAGCCACAGAAGCAGCGGGTGGTTGAGATGTTATGGCGCGTTGCCTTTGCCGATGCACATAAAGATCATGAGGAAGAATACTTGGTGCGTAAAATTTCAGATCTTATCCATGTTTCGCACGAGAATTTTATTAAAGCGCGCCATCGTGTTGAGAAAGAACTCGCCGGGTAACTTCTCCGCTTATTTACATTTAGCTTATTGGCGATACCACAGGCCACCTTCCGGGCCGAGTGGGATACCGACTAGCATCCAGACCACAATCATGACTGTCCAGATTACTGCAAACGCGATTGCGTAGGGCAGCATCATTGCCACCAGTGTACCGATGCCTGCCTTTGGCGCGTAGCGTTGCATAAAGGCGAGTACGATTACCATATAAGGGTTTAATGGTGTGATCACATTGGTAACGGAATCACCAATGCGGTAGGCGACCTGAGTCAACTCAGGGCTGATGCCAACCTGCATAAACATCGGAATAAAGACCGGGGCAAAGAAGGCGAACTTGGCGGAGGCGGAGCCGATAAACAGGTTGCCTGCCATCACCACAAAAATAAAGGCGACGATCAGCAGTTCCGGCGTAAAGCTCGCCTGCGCCAACGCCTGGCCGCCGACGATGGCGCTCATCTCTCCCAGGTTTGAGTATTT
>QIHH01000081.1 GCA_003230195.1 Gammaproteobacteria bacterium | reverse complement strand
CGCAGGCCGAGCAGGCTGCGCAGTTCCATAATCTGTTTTAGTATTGGGCTAAAGTGTTCTAGCGAGATAAAGGCGATGTTATTGCTGTCGACTTGCTGAGCGGCGTGCGCGAGTGATTCGCTATTTTGGATGCCAAATAAATTCATCACATTGGGGGTGTAGGTGCGATTGTCGCGTCGACCTACGGTGCCATGCATTAAAATCCTAGTGCCGTTTTCGGCTAACAGTAGTGCAGCAAGAATAAACCAGGGTAGATGGCGTCGTTTGCCCGCATAGCTAGACCAGTCGAGGTCAATACTGGCCACTTTGTCGGGCACGAGGAGTGAGGCACGTGCAGCAGAAACAAAGCCAGCGAGTTCTTCAGGGCTCTCTTCCTTAACGCGTAGCAGCATCAGAAATGCGCCGAGTTGTACCTCTTCAACCTCATCGTTAAGAATCATCCTCATGGCTTCGAAGGCTTCATCTTTGGTGAGTGAACGGCTTCCTTTTTTACCACGACCTAAGGTACGTACGTATTGTGCAAATGTATGTTCAATATGATTCATGTTGGCTATTGTGACGTTCTTCGTGGCATAAAAAAAACCTCGCGGTAAAGCGAGGCTTTTGAACGACAGTTAAAGCGGCTGATTAATCGTCGTTATTGAATGCGCCAATCAGGTGCAGTAAACTAACAAATAGATTGTAGATGCTAAGGTATAAGCCAACGGTAGCCATAATGTAGTTAGTCTCACCACCATTGATGATGCGGCTGGTGTCATACAGAATGAAGCCAGCCATTAGCATTGCAATCATCGCAGAGAGTGCGAGATGTACCATTGGCATATGATAGCCAAACAGGGTTGCACCAAATAGCACTAGCATGCAAACGATTGCAACGATCATACCTGTCATTAAGAAGCCACCCATGAAGGTGAAGTCTTTTTTGGTGATCATTACGTAGGCAGAGAGTGAAAGGAAGATGGTTGCGGTAGAGCCAAGTGCTGTCATTACAACTGATCCGCCACTTGGCATGCTCAGGTAGTGCGTCAGCATTGGGCCAAGGCCAAATCCCATTAAGCCAGTGATGGCAAATACGACGCCTAGGCCAGCAGTAGAGTTAGCGGTTTTTGGCAATACAAACCAGATGAGAGCCAGCGCCCCTAATAAGCAGGCAATGCCTGTGAAGCTAGGTGGTTGAAGCGCGATAGAGATACCAGCCATTACGGTGCTAAACAGTAAGGTGACTGCCAGCAATGTATAGGTGTTGCGGATCAGTTTGGTGGTGGCAAATGTAGACTCGACGCCTGTGGCAACGGCTACCTTGACCTGATCTTGTTGGTAAGGGTTCATGATTCTATTCAATCTCCAGATTATTTATCGTTAAGTGTACTATATGGTGTTTTATTAGCTAAAATCAAGCCGGAGTTGCATCTTTTGTTGGAAGCGGGTATATTCTTCCGCGCTGATTACAAGGACTTGTTATTTTCGGGCATTTTTTAATATCAACTGTAAAATTGTCCGGGTGCCCCAGTGCACGGTTAGAGAGTATAGTCTTCAACTTCTTGAATTGTTGAAGACCGTATCAGCAGGATCAGGAAGAGGTGGCTGAGTGGTCGAAAGCGGCGGTCTTGAAAACCGTTGAGGGTTTGTAGCCCTCCCAGGGTTCGAATCCCTGCCTCTCCGCCATTCATCGGTGTTAGATATTAGGCTAACCTGCGGATTCAGCTAACTGAAAAAGTGCATAAATGGAGTGGGAGTGGGGGCTGGATGGTAAATGTCTTATTAGTGGACGATCATAGGCTGGTGCGTGCTGGTATTATGCGTATTCTTAATGACGCACCGGGCATCAAAGTGATTGGCGATGTCGATAGTGGTGAAGAATCGATTCGTTTTGTTCGTCAAAGAAAGCCCGATGTTGTTTTAATGGATGTTCAGATGCCGGGTATTGGCGGCTTTGAAACGACACGTAAACTACTTAAATCGTATCCTTCTTTAAAAATTGTTGTGCTTTCAGTCTGCGCTGAAGAGCCATTCCCATCCCGCCTGCTACAGAGTGGTGCCGTTGGCTACCTGACGAAAGGGTGCAGCCCAGAAGAGATCATCAACGCGATTAAGTGTGTTAATAAAGGGCAGCGTTATGTTGGTGCTGATATTGCGCAGCACCTTGCTTTAACCTTTTTGCCGGGCGCAGGGCCATCATCGCCGCTCGATTCGCTCTCAAATCGTGAATTGCAGGTGATGTTAATGGTGGCGCAGGGCAAAAAAACGCAGGTAATTTCAGATGAACTATGTTTGAGTCCAAAGACCATTAGTACCTATCGTTACAGGTTATTTGAAAAACTACGTATTCATAGCGATGCGGAGTTGACGCATGTTGCATTACGTTATGGCTTACTGGATGAGTTTCATCAGTAATTCAGGTTACTGTGCTGCTGCTATTGTTAATAGTGGCAGCAGATAATGCCATACATTATCTAAGATCATTGGCTGGGCGCTGTTGAGCGGATGGATTCCATCTGACTGAAACAGCGTTAAATCCTGCTCCATCCCTTTCAGCAAAAAAGGCAGTAACGCAACGTTGTATTCATCGGCTAATTGATGGTAACTGCTTGAGAATTTTTGCGTAAAGGTGCGTCCGTAGTTGGGCGGCAGCTGCATTCCCGCTAGCAGCACATCTGCATTAGCGCTTTGTGCTGACTTAATCATGCTGGCCAGATTTTTTTTCATTGCCTTGAGTGGCATACCACGTAGTCCATCGTTACCGCCCAGGGCTATAATGACGATAGCGGGTTGATGGATGCTGATAATGCTTGAAAAACGAGCAAGTGCACCGTGAGTGGTCTCACCGCTGATACTGGTATTAACGATACGATACGGCAGTGTCGCTTCCATCACCTTTATTGCTAGTAGGTTTACCCACCCTTCTTTTTGCGCCATGCCATAAGCTGTGCTTAAACTGTCGCCTACTACAACAATAGTCTGCTGTTGCGCAGCGACGGTTGTCGGTAGGATGAAGGTAATTAAAATCAGGAGTCGTTTTAGCATGGTGGAAAATATCTCACGTTCGATTGTGCGCGTGCAAGGGCTTTGTAAACGAGTCGTCAGCCCAGAGGGCGAGCTGGTGCTGCTTGATGATCTTTCGCTTGAGATTAGTGCTGGCGAGGCAGTCGCGATTGTGGGTGTATCAGGTTCAGGAAAATCGACCTTGCTGGGGATTCTTGCAGGGCTCGATGTACCTAGTGAGGGTCAGGTGTGGCTTGACGGGCATGATCTGTTCAAGCTTGATGAGGATGGCCGTGCCGCGTTAAGGCAATCGACTGTGGGTTTTGTTTTTCAGTCATTTCAGTTGTTACCAAATCTTACCGCGCGAGAAAATGTGATGTTGCCATTGGAACTCGGTGGTGTCGAGAATGTTGAACCGCAGGCATCTGAAATGCTGGCACGCGTTGGCCTAGCTGAACGCTTGCATCACTACCCAAAGCAACTCTCGGGCGGTGAGCAGCAGCGTGTTGCGATTGCACGTGCTTTTGTTGTAAAACCCAAAATACTGTTTGCAGATGAGCCGACAGGGAATCTCGATAGCGCCACTGGGGAACACGTGATAGAGCTGCTGTTTGAATTGAACCGTGAACAAGGTGCGACCATTGTATTGGTGACGCATGATGATGCGTTGGCACGACGTTGTAATCGTTCGTTGCGGATTGATGCGGGCAGGTTGGTCGCTGCTGAGCGGTCGGTGGCGGTGTGAGGCACAACATCGCAGCCTCTATTCGTATGTCATGGCGCATGTTACGGCGAGACTGGCGAGCGGGCGAGCTCACTGTATTGAGTCTGGCATTGGTGATTGCGGTGGGTAGTGTCACCTCGGTTGGTTTCTTTACCGATCGAGTACGTCTGGCGCTTGAAAATCAGGCCAATACATTGTTAGGTGCAGATCTGGTGATGATTTCCGATCAGGCTATTGCTGAAAGTTTACGAGTTGATGCCGAAAATTTTTTGTTGGAAAGCGCTACTTCAATTGAATTCCCAAGCATGATGATAACGGATGAGCGCAACCAGCTGGTGTCGATTAAAGCGGTTGAATCACCTTATCCACTGCGTGGCGAGTTGCGTATTTCTCAGCAACGTTTTGCGCCAGACCAAGTCGCGGCAGGGATTCCTGAATCGGGTAGTATTTGGGTTGATATGCAGCTGCTGGATCTTCTTGGAGTCAACGTGAATGATATGGTGAAGGTTGGTGAGACTGACTTCAAAATCGCAGCGATTCTGACGAATGAGCCGGCCCGGGCCAGTGGGCAATTGTTTAGCTTGGCACCGCGGGTGATGTTGAATCTGGATGATATTGCCAGTACTGGGCTGATTACAGTGGTGAGTCGTGTGCGTCATCGTATGATGTTGGCTGGTGAGATTACGGCAGTGGCGAATTTTCGCGCGATGGTTGAACCGAGATTGCAACTTGGGCAGCGCATGGAAGGGATCGAAGAGGCGCGCCCTGAAGTACGCAGTGCGCTGGAGCGCGCGCGTCGTTTTCTGGGGCTTGCCGCGATGATCAGTGTGCTATTGGCCGGGGTGGCCGTGGCGACATCATCACAACGATTCATTCGCCGTCATTTAGATAGTTGTGCGGTGATGCGTTGTGTCGGTGGTTCGCAGCAGCAGATCTTGTCGATCTTTATGTTTCAGATGTTATGGCTTGGTTTAATTGCCGGTGCGGTGGGTTGCTTGCTGGGGTTTGGTGCGCAGTTTGTGCTGGTAGGGATCATTGGCTCGCTGGCTGACTTTGCGCTGCCACCGCCGTCGCTGTTACCCATTCTGTTTGGGCTGTTAACAGGCTTAGTGACTCAGTTTGGTTTTGCACTGCCACCGCTACTACAGCTGAAAAATGTCCCCTCGTTACGGGTGTTGCGCAGAGATCTTGGCGCACTACCGGCGCGCAGTATCTCTACCTATGGATTGGGGATTGTTGTGCTCTCGGCATTGATTGTATGGCAGGCCGGCGATCTCAAATTGGGCCTTTATGTGTTGGGTGGTTTGATGGTCGCGCTGTTGTTATTGGCTGGTGGGGCTTTGTTGTTGTTGAAGGTTTTGGGTGCATTTCGCGCGCATCTTTTTGTCGAGTGGCGTTTTGGTGTTACTAATCTGATGCGACGCCCCATGAGTAGTGTCGCGCAGGTGATCGCCTTTGGCCTCGGCATCATGGTGTTGCTGCTATTTTCTGTGATTCGTGATGACCTGCTGGATGAGTGGGGCAATAGTTTGCCGGATGATGCGCCCAATCGATTTCTGATTAATATTCAACCCAATCAGGTCGAATCATTAAGCCAGTTTTTTAGTGAACAGGGGTTAAAGGTGCCCACGCTATATCCGATGATTCGTGGTCGACTCGTTGAGATTGGCGGTAAAGCGGTTCAACCAGAGAACTATGAAAATCCGCGTGCGCAGCGTTTATTGGAAAGGCAATTTAATCTTTCGTGGGCTGCGCAGATGCAGACCGATAATCAATTGATTACGGGGGAATGGTGGGCTGCTTCAGAGAGTGAGGGGCAATTTTCAGTTGAAGAGGGGCTTGCAAAAACATTGTCGATTGAGGTGGGGGATACGCTGGTTTTTTTGATTGATGAGCAGCGCGTGACCGCGCGGGTGAGTAATCTTCGCTCAGTCGAATGGGACTCATTTCGCCCCAATTTTTTTGTGATTGCATCCCCTGGCGTGCTGGAATCCTATTCGAGTAGTTACATGAGCGGCCTTTACCTGCCTGAAAATGAATATATAGTACTCGATAAAATGGTGCGTCAATTTCCCAATATTACCGTGATCGATATCGCAGCGGTGATGACGCAGGTACGTATTATTATTGAACGCGTGACGTTGGCTGTTGAGTACGTGTTCCTCTTTACCTTAATAGCGGGGCTATTAGTGATGTATGCGGCGATCTATTCAACGCTTGATGAACGCATACGCGAGAGTGTTATTTTGCGCACGTTGGGTGCAGGGCGTCGCCGTCTGTTGAATGGGGTGGTTGCAGAATTTGTGACATTAGGCGCGCTAGCGGGAATGGTGGCAGCCACGGCTGCAAGTCTATTGGGGTATATTTTGGCGGTGCATCTGTTTCAGCTTGAATACCAGTTTAATGGATGGGTGTGGTTGGTTGGTATTATTGGCGGGGGTGCTGGAATTGGCGTGGCGGGTGTGCTTGGTACGCGAAAAATTCTCAACTACCCACCATTACTGGCGCTACGTGAGGTGTGACTTGAGCGAATGGCATGCGCTTGCCTTCTCAGGTATGCTTTTATTCAAGGTCATGAAGTCATTTAGGGGGTGAGGTATGTTGCGCAAGTTTTTTTTAATGGTGATGTGCTGTCTATGGGCGGGTGCTGCTAGTGCCGAGATGGTCACTTTAAAGACCGCTTATGGTACCTCGTTTGATGCCTATGTAGCGGGACCCGCGGATGCTGAAATTGGCATTGTCATTGCGCATGACCGTTGGGGACTTGCTGATGAGGTTAAGGCATGGGCTAATCGCTATGCGAAACAGGGTTTTCGGGTGGTGATAGCAGACCTTTTTGATGGCCGCCCGGTACTGCGAGACTCAATGGCAAAAATGGTGATGGCACAAACAGACCCAGAGTGGGTTACGGCTAATCTTAATGGTGCGATTGACTATCTGAAAAGGCGGCAGGATTTAGTTGCAGCCATTGGTTGGGGTTATGGCGCTCAACACCTTTACAAAATTGCCTCGAGTAACGATGCTGATATTGATGCGTTGGTGGCCTTCTATGCGATGCCGAAGGGTAATCAGCAGATGCTTGAGCGCCTTGATGCGCCGATTCTAGGCGTGTTCGGACGGCGTGATCCTGCGTTTGGCATTGAACAGTTAGATGAGTGGCAGCAGGTAATGTTGAGGCTTCGCAAAAACCTGGATGTGGTGACGGTGAATGCGGGTAGTGGTTTTGTTAACCCAATGAGCTCATCCTACAATGCAGCGGCAAGCGAAGAGGCGTGGTTGGCCATTCAGCGATTTTTAAAGCGTCATTTTACTGAATAAGCGAGTTGTCAGGGCGTCAGGCATGAAAACATGGTGCTATTCCAGCGCCATATGTGGCGTTTTTATGATTGAGATGTCCCTGTGATTTTCGGCATAAAACCGTACTAAATCGTGGAAATGGCTTGTATTGTCTAAAGTTTTTGCTTTCTTCCCTATCTTTTTGCAACGAATCTCATTAAAATTCGATCCCGTATATTAATTATTCAAATCACCCGTTTTCGCGGGTTTTTTTACTTGTTAAGAGACCTTTGCACGAGAACTAGTTTCCGTTCCAGCAAGGCATAAATGATCGAAAAAAATGGAGTTTACACACAGTAAATGACTATTTTGAGATCATTTATAACGTAGCTGGAGCGGAAAACAGACTCGTGCAAAGGTCTCGCTTAAGAGGATATTGGTTGTGGAATTAACCGGCGCGGAGATACTTGTCCGCTCCCTGAAAGAAGAGGGAGTAAAACATCTGTTTGGATATCCAGGCGGAGCGGTACTGCACATCTACGATGCGCTGTATCAGCAAGAGGATATCAAACATGTGCTGGTGAGACATGAGCAGGCAGCAACACACGCGGCTGATGGTTACGCACGCTCGACCGGGAAGGCGGGTGTTGCACTAGTGACCTCTGGTCCCGGTGCGACCAATGCGGTGACCGGGATCGCGACCGCCTTTATGGATTCGATTCCGATGGTGGTGATCACCGGGCAGGTCTTCACCAATATGATCGGTAATGATGCGTTCCAGGAAGTGGATTCAATCGGCATCACGCGCCCCTGTGTGAAACATAATTTTCTGGTGAAGGATGTCGCGGATCTTGCAGAAACGATCAAAAAGGCGTTTTACATCGCGACTACGGGCCGTCCTGGGCCAGTTGTGATTGATCTTCCAAAGGACGTGACTGCGGCTAAGGCCGAGTTTAACTACCCGAAAGAAATTTCCATGCGTTCGTATAGCCCAGTGGTCGAAGGCCATATGGGCCAAATCAAGCGCGCTGTGACTATGATGCTCTCTGCCCAGCGTCCAATCTTCTATACCGGTGGTGGGGTGGTACTGGGTCGCGGTGCAGCAGAATTGACTGAGCTGGTACAGCAACTTAACTACCCGGTGACCAATACACTGATGGGGTTGGGTGCCTACCCGGCAACGGATAAACAGTTCCTTGGCATGCTCGGCATGCACGGCACCTATGAAGCCAATATGACGATGCATCATTGTGATGTTCTGATTGCAATTGGTGCGCGCTTTGATGACCGCGTAACAGGCAATATTGAGAAGTTCTGTCCACATGCGAAGATCATCCATGTCGACATTGATCCATCTTCCATTTCGAAGAACGTGAAGGTTGATGTACCGATTGTTGGCTCAGTGACTAATGTGTTGCAAGAGATGATCGCGATGCTTAAAGAGGGCGATAAAAAGCCAGACGAGCAGGCTCTTGGTGAATGGTGGAAACAGATTACCGAATGGCGCGGCGCGGATTGTCTTAAGTACGATACGGAGAGTGGTAAAGTAAAGCCGCAACAGGTGGTTGAAGCGCTCTACAGAGAAACCAATGGTGATGCTTATGTGACCTCTGATGTGGGCCAACATCAGATGTGGGCGGCGCAGTACTACAAGTTTGATAAGCCATATCGCTGGATCAACTCAGGCGGGCTTGGCACGATGGGTTTTGGCTTGCCAGCGGCGATGGGGGTGCAGTTTGCTCATCCAGATGCGACGGTTGCCTGTGTCACCGGTGAAGGCAGTATTCAGATGTGTATTCAAGAACTTTCAACCTGTCTGCAATATGGCCTACCGATCAAGATTGTTGCGTTGAATAATCGTTATCTGGGCATGGTGCGTCAGTGGCAGGAGTTTTTCTACGATGGTCGTTATGCCATGTCTTATATGGATGCGCTGCCAGATTTCGTTAAACTGGCTGAAAGTTATGGCCATGTGGGCATGCGTATCGATAATCCAGCGGATGTTGACGGCGCAATGGAAGAGGCGATGAAGCTCAAAGATCGCTTGGTATTTATGGATTTTGTCACCGATAGTGAAGAGAATGTTTATCCTATGATTCCTGCCGGTGCAGGCCTCAATGAAATGATTCTGGTGTGATTTGATGAGACATGTAATTTCAATTCTGATGGAAAATGAGACAGGTGCACTGTCGCGTGTTGCGGGGCTGTTTTCTGCGCGTGGTTATAATATTGAATCGCTAACGGTTGCACCAACAGAAGATCCGTCACTGTCGCGTATGACGGTGGTGACCAGCGGTTCTGAAGAGATCATCGAACAGATCACCAAGCAGCTTAATAAACTGATTGATGTGGTTAAACTGGTGAACCTGAGTGAAGATGAACATATTGAGCGCGAAATGGCACTGATCAAGGTGAAAGCCGTTGGTGAGGCGCGTGAAGAGTATAAAAGGCTCGCAGATATTTTCAATGGGCGCATTATCGATGTTACCGAGGCGTCATATACGATAGAATTGACCGATTCTGGTGACAAGATTGTTGAGTTCATCGCGGCAATTAACGCCGACCAGATCATTGAGATCGTACGCTCTGGTGTGAGTGGTATCGCGCGCGGCGAAAAAAGCCTGCATGCTTAAATTTAGAACTGCTGGATTTAGAACTGCTGGTAAATTTAGAACAACTGGATTAGCAGAGCTGGTTTTTAGACACGATGCCTGATCAGGCACCGTGATATAAATATAAATTTAAATTCTAGTAAAATTTAGAAATAAGGAAGAGAACGAATGAACGTCTATTATGATAAAGATGCAGACCTGTCCATCATCAAGGGCAAAACGGTTGCAATTCTAGGTTACGGTTCTCAGGGCCACGCCCATGCGAACAACCTGAAAGATTCAGGTGTTGATGTGGTGGTTGGTCTGCGTGATGGCTCATCATCTGCGACTAAAGCGACTAATGCTGGCCTGACGGTTAAGTCGGTTGCTGAAGCGGTTGCCAGCGCTGATGTAGTGATGATGCTGGTTCCAGATGAAAACCAGGCAGCACTTTATCGTGACGAAGTGGCGCCAAACATTAAGCAGGGTGCAGCACTGGCCTTTGCCCACGGTTTTAACATCCACTACGAGCAGATCGAGCCACGCGCTGATCTTGACGTGATCATGATCGCACCCAAAGGCCCCGGTCACTTGGTTCGTTCTACTTACACTCAGGGTGGTGGTGTCCCTTCACTTATTGCGATCCATCAGGATGCCAGCGGTAACGCGAAAGGTATCTCACTCTCTTATGCCAGTGCTAACGGTGGCGGCCGTGCCGGTATCATCGAAACTAACTTCCGTGAAGAGACTGAAACGGATCTATTTGGTGAGCAGGCTGTACTTTGTGGTGGTGCTAGCGCATTGGTTGAAGCCGGTTTCGATACCCTGGTTGAAGCGGGCTACGCACCAGAAATGGCTTACTTCGAGTGTCTGCATGAGTTGAAACTGATTGTTGATCTGATGTATGAGGGTGGTATCGCTAACATGCGTTACTCAATCTCAAACACCGCTGAGTATGGCGACCTGACCCGTGGCCCTCGTATCATTACTGATGAGACTCGCGCTGAAATGAAACGTATTCTGACTGAAATTCAGAATGGTGAATTTGCACGTGAGTTCATTTTGGAAAATCAAGCGGGTGCAGCCACTTTGAAAGCGAAGCGTCGTATTGGTCGTGAGCATGGTATCGAAAAAGTGGGTGCTAAACTGCGCGGTATGATGTCTTGGATCAAAGACAACAAATTGGTCGACCAAGAAAAAAACTAAGTGCTAATCTGACGCAGCGTTGTTGGCAGGCATTCGTGGCTGGTTACAACGTGATAGAGCCTCAACACTGGGTTGATCCCAGTGTTGAGGCTTTTTAATTTTTACGAGACTGAGTTTATATTATGAGTCGTGCGCATCCCTATATTGCTCGTGAAGGGTGGCTATTTATCGCTGCGCTTGCGGTGTCTGGTTTTGTCGCAAAATTTTACTTTGGCTTATTAGGTGCTCTGCCACTCTGGTTATTGTCTCTTGTGCTGGCCTACCTGTTTAGAGATCCACAGCGCATCATTCCCTCTGTACCACTCGCTGTGGTGAGCCCTGCCGATGGTGTTGTGCTGGCGATTGAACGAGTGTATGACAACTACCTCAAGCGTGATGCCAATAAAATTTCTATTCGTATGAATCGTTCAGGGACTTATACGACACGCGCGCCAATAGAAGGTAAGATTGTTCAACATTGGCATTCGTCAGCGAGTGATGACGGCGAGGCTGAAGCACTCGATCGTTACGCAATGTGGTTGCAGAGCGATGAAAATGATGATGTAGTGTTGATGATGGCAGTTGGCAGTCACGCGCTAAAGCCTGTCTGTTATCATCAAACGGGAGAACGTATTGGGCAGGGAGCGCGCTGTGGTCTGGTTTGCTTTGGTGGTTATATAGAAGTACTGTTACCGATTGATGCGAGGGTCGAAGTGGCGGTTGACGATACGCTGTACGCTGGTTCTGATATCCTGGCGACGTTGATACATGAACATGTTTCGGCTAGTAAAGATCGAGCAAATGATGTTGTCTTGGGAACATAACGCTTAAGAGTAGACGTGATATGACTGAACAGAAACAGAGACGCCGTGGTGTCTACCTTTTACCCAATTTGTTCACCACTGCAGGACTCTTCGCCGGTTTTTTTGCGATCATCGCTGCGATTGATGGACGCTTTGAAGCCGCTGCCATTGCGATCTTTGTCGCGATGATTATGGATGGTATTGATGGGCGTCTTGCGCGCATCACCAATACCCAGAGTGATTTTGGCGCTGAGTACGATAGCCTCGCCGACATGGTCTCATTTGGACTGGCACCGGCACTGGTGATGTTTATGTGGTCGTTAAGTTCAATGGGTAAACTTGGCTGGATTGCGGCCTTTGTTTATACCGCTGGTGCGGCGTTGCGCCTGGCACGTTTTAATACCCAGCTGAATGTGATCGATAAAAATTATTTTCAAGGGCTGGCATCACCACCGGCAGCCG
>QIHH01000024.1 GCA_003230195.1 Gammaproteobacteria bacterium | reverse complement strand
ATTGCAGTGTTATCTGCAGGTTGAAATATTGAGCCTAGCGTATAAAAACCGTCACCAATAAAATCAATGGGTTAGCACCTTGAAAGGGCTGGTGGTTGCGACTAATCCCTAACCCAATTCTTTTAGACGAGATGCCATTGGTGGAACCTCTTCAGCATCAATATAAATATCAAGCAATACGGGGCCCTTTTCACTAAGCAGTGATGTTACATCTAACTCATCCAGTTCTTGTGCATTGCGAATAGAAACACCTCTTGCACCAGCCGCCTGAGCCATCAGTGCAAAATCAACACTCGGCAACTCGAAACCGATCTCTTCCGCACCTCCAATACGCTGCCCATGCTTAACCATACCGTATGAACTATCATTCAAAACAACAAAAATAACAGATAACTGTTGCTGTACTGCAACGGTAATCTCCTGGCCACTCATCAGATAACTTCCATCACCTGTAATGCAGACCACAGGCGCCCCTTTTTGTGCGCATGCGGCACCCACTGAAGCGCCCACCGCCCACCCCATCGAACCAAACCCCATCGCAACTTGATAATTCGAGGCTGCATTCAGGTGAAGATAGTGTGTTGCCCAGGCCCATGAATTACCAGCATCAATATGATAGCGAGCAGCAGATGGTAGCAGTTCAGGTAGTTTGCTCATTAAGTATTGAGGTTTAACAACAGCGCGCTTTTCTAGCTGATCGACTCGCGTCGAGGCAGGAATACTACGCTCGTAACCAATCTTTGTAAGCCCTGAATATTGAAGCATACAACAACATTGTTTCGGTGGCATATTCCTAGTTGTTTCATTTGTGGCTAACGAGGCTAACAGGTTCTTTTTAAAGTCGTGGAAAATCTTATTGAGACTGCCATACAGCTGCAGGGCTGACTCATCAGAGACAAGGCCATCTGATCCAAAATGGTTAATATAGACTATTTTTTCAACCACCGCGCTGTTACTACATTGCCCTGACGTTTCAAATGGATTCAAGTTAGTCCCAATAACAATGATATGATCAAGGTCTTCATCAAGTAATGCCTCTATCGCCTGTGTGTGACCTGCAAAACCTAATACACCTCTATATAGATAATGATTCGCCTGAACAGCCCCCTTTGCTGCTGGTGTGGTAATGATTTCGGCATTCAGTAGCTCTGCACATTCCACCATTATTTGCGCGTAAGGTAGGCACTCAGGCCCTAGCAAAAACAGTGATTTTTTATCACCTGTCACAAGCTCACATAGTTCATCATAAGCGTCATGTTCATACCCCTCATATCGGGTGGATAGCGTACTCGCTTTATTAACAATAACCTCATCTTCCATCACATGGCTCCAAATCTCCATCGGGATACTTAAATGCACCGGGCCACGTGGATAGGTATATGCTGCTTTAACCGCTTTAATTAACTTAATCTTGAGTTGATCAATGTGAGTCACCACTGAATTGTAACGAGTACACGATGAGAACATCGATGTAATCGAGAGTGCATCGTCGGAAGAGTCTTGAAGGTCATGTTGACCAAAACTGGCCATTGAGGTCTGCGGCGTCAATACCAACATCGGTATTTGATCCATATAAGCTGATGCAACCCCTGTAATCAGGTTTGAGGAACCGGGCCCTGTTGTTGCGCAGCAAACGGCCATACGCCCGGTTTCTCGTGCATAACCATCTGCCATAAAGGCAGCGCCCACTTCATGTCGAGATACAATAAGATCAATAAATGGCGCTGCCTCATCACTTTTTTTCACTTTAATAGAAGAACGGGCATTGCGATTAAATCGAGCAACCGCATCAAATAAGGGTTCAATTGCCCCACCTGGAACCCCAAATATTTTATCGATATTAATTTGAGATAAATAACTCAGAATAAAATCTGCTGCGATTTTGTGATTTGATACAGGTAAATCCAGTTCATATTTTTTTATTGCATTGCTCATTTTTTTCCAGCCATTGTTGGTCATTACATTAATACAGTTGAAAGTACTGACCTATCACAAGCAATATTCAATCCAACGACATGCCTACTTAGAAAATATTTAACTGGAAATAGCTATCTATAAAAAACAATGATTTTATTCAAAGTGGAATCATGATTATCATTACTTCAGGTATGGTTGCATTAGTGTGAATGCCTATCAACTTACTACATAAAATGCCGCTTACAAGCACCTGATAAATTGATTTTCACCCACTGTCATAACACGCACAGATATAACTAACCTGAACAATCAGGTATAGGGAATCATCTAAACAGGTATTCGACTAGATATGGTAATTATCTTATAAATAAATACTTACAGTGATGGGATTGAAAAAAGAATATGACAATCATTAAGTTTGCTACACTGCGGTGATACAAACTGCTACTTGATATTGCGCTCTCTCATTCTTATCCAGACTGATAACGCTCTAAAGCAATTCTGCGAAAGCGATTCACGCAGCAATGGCAGTATATAATGGCCTTCTTCCGCCTTTAAAATTAAAATTATCAGCTGAGGATGAATGTAGCTTGATGGCGACAACGTCACTACTTTTACACCACCATCAATCGTATAAAGCAACCAGTCACCCGTCGTTTCTCGAATTAATAATCGAACAGATTGTGCCGCACATTGTAAAATATAGCGTTTATAAAGCTGGAAAAAACAGAGCCACAAAACAGTGCTAAGCGACAGTGAAATTAAGATGGGGAAAACAATAATAAGTATGACTGTCGCACCAAAAAAATTAACCAGTAGAAACCACTTCAGAATAGATGAGGATTGCGGCTCAATCCGCAAAGATGGCTCGAACCTTGTTAATGACATCGGCGATATCCTTATCATCCGGCAGCTCTCGGCCCATTAAGTGTTCAAGTAATTGTTGATCACCTATTGCCAGCATTCGATCAAACGTCAATTTTTCATCGCTTGTGAGCCTGTCATACCCCTTTTCGAGGAACTCACGCAAAAGAATATCTAATTCAAGCATACCGCGACGGCATTGCCATCGAAGACGCGCTTCGCTATTCATCTCATTCATTAAGGCAGCCTATCAAGTAAGCTGTTTGAGCATCATATGTTTAATTTTGCCAATCGCTTTGGTTGGGTTCAACCCTTTAGGGCAAACCTGCACGCAGTTCATAATGGTGTGACATCGGTAAAGCTTGTAAGCATCTTCCATATCATTAAGACGCTCATCAGTCGCCTGGTCACGACTATCGGCAAGAAAGCGATAAGATTGGAGAAGCGCTGCGGGGCCCATAAACTTATCGGGATTCCACCAGAATGATGGGCATGCGGTTGAGCAGCAAGCACACAAGACACATTCATAAAGTCCATCAAGTTCTTCACGCTGTGCCGGAGTTTGTTTGAATTCGACTTCTGGCTCAGGGTCTTTCACTATCAAATAAGGTTTCGCAGCACGGTACTGTTTATAAAACTGCTCCATATCGACCACTAGGTCACGAATCACTGGCAGCCCAGGCAACGGACGAACTTCAATCGGCTGTTCAAGATCCGCAATCGCGGTGATACAGGAGAGCGAATTAGTACCGTTGATATTGAGGCCATCAGAACCACACACCCCTTCACCACAGGAGTGACGAAAGCTCAGGCTTTCGTCCTGCACCTTCACCATTTTCAATGCGTCTAGCACCATTTTGTCAGCGTCGAGTTCGAGCTCGTACTCCTGCATATAGGGTTTTTGATCTTTTTCCGGATTATAACGATAAACCGAGAGACGGATAGTTTCCATTAGTATCACTCCTTAATCAATATACTCGCGGCTTAGGTGGGAATGCCTCAACGCTTTTCGGTTTCATCCGTACCGGTTTATATTCCAGCTTTCGCCCCTCTTTAAAATAGAGGCTATGTTTCATCCAGCGTTCATCATCACGTTCAGGATAATCGATACGAGAATGTGCGCCACGGCTCTCCTGACGTGCCAGTGCAGAGGTCGCGGCAGCGAGTGCAATATCGACCAGATTTTCGAGTTCAAAGGCTTCAATACGTGCGGTATTAAAAACACGGCTGTGATCTTTGAGCGTCACATGTTTCATCCGCTCCTGAATTTCCAGCAGCTTTTCGACCCCCTCTGCCATCAGTTCTTCAGAACGGAATACACCATTATAGTCTTCCATCGTCTTCTGCAGATCAACGCGTAGCGAATCAACATTTTCACCATCCCCTTTGCGCTCCCAGCGTGCCATGTGATCCAGTGCAGCTGTTACACTATCTTCATCCATCGGGCGGTGAAAACGATTTTCAGCGAGGTATTCGATGATGTGATTACCCGCCGCACGCCCAAAGACGATGATATCGAGCAGTGAGTTTCCACCCAGACGATTAGCACCATGCACCGAGACACAGGCACATTCCCCTGCTGCATAAAGCCCAGGAATGGTATCTTCACCGGTACGCTCTGGCACCACGACCTGACCATGGATATTAGTTGGAATGCCGCCCATGGTGTAATGTGCGGTGGGGTAGACTGGCACGGGTTCTTTTGCCGCATCAAGATGTATAAAGGTCTTCACCATGTCATAGATGCCAGGCAGGCGTTTGCGCAGCGTCTCTTCCCCGAGGTGGTCGAGTTTTAACATCACATGATCTTTGTTGGGGCCACAACCGCGCCCCTCTTTTATCTCGGTGTAAATGGAACGACTTACCACATCACGGCTTGCAAGGTCTTTGGCATGCGGTGCATAGCGCTCCATAAAGCGCTCACCATCACCATTGAGCAGATATCCTCCCTCACCGCGCGCACCTTCAGTAATCAACATTCCCTTGCCAGCCACACCGGTTGGATGGAACTGGATAAATTCCATATCCTGCAACGGGATGCCAGCACGTAACGCCATACCCATGCCGTCTCCGGTATTGATATGCGCATTGGTGTTAGTACGATACATCTGCCCTGCTCCACCAGTCGCAATCAAGGTGCTCTTTGCTTCAATAATGAGTGGTTCGCCAGTTTCAATGCACATCACCAACGCACCTAAAATATAACCCTCTTTATCTTTTAACAGATCGATTGCAAAGTACTCATCAAAGAAATGAGTTTTGGTCTTGATATTCTGTTGATACAGCGAATGCAAAATCGCATGGCCGGTTCTATCGGCCGCTGCACAGGTGCGCGCTGCCTGGTCACCACCAAAATTCTGACTCTGTCCGCCAAAAGGCCGCTGATAAATTTTGCCATTATCAAGGCGTGAAAAAGGCACTCCATAATGTTCCAACTCAATGACTAACCGTGAGGCAGTGCGACACATATATTCAATCGCATCCTGGTCGCCCAGATAATCACTACCCTTTACCGTGTCATACATATGCCAGTGCCAGTTATCAGGTAATACATTGGCGAGCGCCGCGTTGATGCCACCCTGCGCCGCAACCGTATGCGAGCGGGTTGGAAAAACTTTAGATACCACCGCAACCGATGCATCCGCCTGTGACATCTGCATCGCGGCGCGTAGCCCGCCACCACCCGCACCGATTACTAGCGTATCAAAACGTCGACGTTCAATGTTTTGTCTGGTATCACTCATACACTCACCGTCAATAAAATCTTTATTACCCAGATAGCCGTACCTAACAGAGCAAAACCAACGCCCGTCAATAACGTTAGGCGTAGGCCATCGATATGGATGTAATCCATCATCACATCACGCATTCCAACCCAGGCATGCGTCAATAGCGAGAGAAAAAAGAGCGTCGTCGTAATGCCTACAAAACTATTGGCCATCATAATACGCCATTCCAGATATGAGGTGGGCGTGCATACTGCAAAATAGATTCCAAAACAGACCACAAATAGCAGCATATAGACAGCGCTGAGTCGTTGAATCAACCAGGTGCGTAAACCGATGGATTTACGGCTCATAACATTATCACCATGCCAATTACCGTGGTGATGATACCTGCGCCCAACACACACCAGGCACTTTTACGCCCATTGACGACATCAACACCGATATCGAGATCCAGCATAAAATAGCGGATACCGGCAAAAAAATGATGGGCAAACCCCCACAGAACAATCAGAACTATTAAATGAAACAGCCCGCTATCAAACAGCGAGGTCACCGTTTCGTACCCCTGTGGGCTGCTTAGCGAAAGCCCCAATAGATAGATAACCATTGGGATAGAGAGGAACAGCAGTATCCCCGTGATGCGGTGTGCTACAGAGAGCACTGCCATCACAGGCATATCGATACGAGTTAGATCCAAAAAGACCGGACGTTTTTTGTTTTCCATAACCACTCATTATGAATAATCGATGTTTCATCTTAGTGTAACGTATTGAAATGATTCGTCCAGAATATTATCACCAACGATGTTTTCAGTTATGATTCGTCCCTCATCAACCACGCGTTGAATACCATTAATTTTTAAGCAGGAAATAGAATATCGATGAATAAACAGTGGCAACAATACCTACAAAACAATGGGGCTATCCTGACGCACGACGGCAGCAACGTTGAGCACTTTGGGCAACCAGAGAAAGAGCAGCATGCTGTCAACAACGGCAATATTATCACCCCGATTACAGGAATGACCTATATTCAGGCCAGTGGCATTGATGCCAAAACTTTTTTGCAAGGACAGTTCACCAACGACATCGCGCTGATCAACTCACAAAGCAGCCAGCTCAGTGGCTACTGCAATCCAAAGGGACGTCTGCTGACTCTTTTCCGCATTACTCAACACGGTGACAATTATCACCTGCACCTGCCAGCCTGCCTGCTTGAAAAAACACTGTCACGACTCAAAATGTTTGTTATGAGAGCAAAGGTTACCCTTGAACCAGCTACGGCTGAAACGGTTCGCATCGGCGTTAGTGGAAAAAGCACCAACGGCAAGCTCGGCGCACACATCAGTGCCCTGCCAACTGATGTTAATAGCGTAACGAATGAAAATGGCATCACCATTATCAAACATCCAGGTATTAATTCACGCTTTGAACTCATAGGTGATCGTGAAAAAATCCAGCCGTTGTGGCAATTACTGACACAGGATTTTTCACCCACCGGCAGTGACATCTGGCAACTACTTAATATCAATGCCGCCCAGCCGAGTGTGGTAACAGAAACAGTTGAGATGTTTATCCCTCAGATGCTTAACCTGCATGTCATTGACGGTGTCAGCTTCAAAAAAGGGTGTTACCCAGGACAGGAGGTGGTCGCTCGTCTCCATTATCGTGGCCAGCTAAAACGTCATATGCAGATTGCACAGTTTAATTCAGATCAATTGCCACTGCCTAGTATGCCACTTTATCCACTCGACGGTGGAGAGGAAGCTCAATCTGTCGGCAATCTAGTGCAAGTAGCACTCGTTGCAAGTCATGAATACCGTGCTCTTTGTGTTATTTCGAATAAATTTGCTATCAATAATAACGTCTGTTTAAACCGAAACGTAAAGGAAGCATTAAAATTACATGATCTACCATACGATTTTCCTACTGATACCGAATAGCGGCAGGTTTAAATAAGCAATTAATACCCCTCGAGACCTTTGCACGAGTCTATTTTCCGCTCCAGCCACGTTATAAATGATCTCAAAATAGTCATTTACTGCGTGTCAACTCCATTTTCTCTACCATTTATGCCTTGCTGGAACGAAAACTAGTTCTCGTGCAAAGGTCTCCCCTATTACCCTTATCAAAAAGGATCAAGTTAATCATAAACTGGGCGATATCTAAAAGATATCATAGAGATAACCCATAATTACAAAACTCATTTGCTGTAAAAACAAGGCATTTATGGCTAACCCGCTCATCGAAAAATTCTGTAAAGACCTTATCGCTGATATCAAGGCTAATAAGATCACATTACCTGCACTTCCTGAAGTGGCGCTTAAGGCGCGCAAATTGCTAAATGAACAGAACACGACTTCCAATCAAGTCTCAAAGGTCATTAGTGCTGATGTGGTCATCACCACACGCCTGTTGCGTGTGGTCAACAGCCCACTCTACCGTACTCAGGGCCAGGTTGAAAATGTCAAAATGGCTATCACGCGCCTTGGAAATTCCAATGTGCGCAGTCTTGTCACCAGTCTTGCGATGGAACAACTATATCAATCTGGGCTTTCTGATGAAATCAAAAAGAAACTTAAAGAAAACTGGAAGCATAGCCTTCACGTGGCCGCTCTTAGCTTTGTGATTGCACGCGACTACACTGAACTGAGCCCCGATGAAGCAATGCTCAGCGGCCTAGTTCACGATATCGGCGCACTCCCAATACTTGAATATACAGAACTGCTTCCGGATATTTTGTCAAACGAAACGGCGCTTGATCGGCTTGTCTTCCTGCTTCATACCAAAGTTGGTCATCTGATTTTAAAAAAATGGAATTTTCCTGACGAGATAATCACCGTTGCACGTGAACACGAAAACTTTGAACGTGATTCAGGCATCAACCCCGATTACACCGATATTGTGTTAGTCGCTAATCTTTTGAGCCATGTCGGTACGAACCATCCGCATACTAAACTGGACTGGAGTTCAATACCGGCCTTTAACTGTCTCGCCATGAGCCCAGAAGAGAGCATTGCAGCCATTAAAGACGCGCACGAAGAGATTATTGAGATTCAACGTATTTTTTCACAATAGTAGCCCACTAGAAAAACGTTACGTATTCTATGTTGCTAGCGTTGAAAACATACCATTAACGGAATGATGAGATAATACTAATGGACAACTCTATTAATTTTGAACACAATAGATTAGACATCGAACTTTGCCACAGCAAAGCACGAATCATCGGTAATATCCACGTAGCGAGTCTATTAGCAAGGTTTGTAACACCGCTGTGGCAGATTTGAGGTTCAAGATGCCTATTCATGAATTAATAGAAGCGCCATTGATCACGGTTGCAAGTGAACATGAAGATTTTTTTCGCAATCTAGGCATTAATCTGAATTACACAGACATCGTCATTATTACCAATTTTTTAACACAGATCGGCACAGATCATCCATCGACGAAACTAGACTGGAATACAGTCCCAGCGTTTAATCGAATCTCAATTTCACCTGAAAACTGCATCAGTGCCATTAAAAATACGCAGGATGAATTAGCGCATATTCAACAAGCCTTCTCTAGACAGTTGCCTTAGGAGCTAGGTCAATGGAAGCTCAGTTTATCGACAAATTCATCACCGGGCTGCTGGAGGAAATAAAACATAAACGGCTTGATCTACCCACTCTACCCGAAGTTGCCATTAAAATCGGTGAAACAGTTGATGACCCGGATTCATCAGCTGCTCAGCTAGCAAAAATCATCAGTATTGATGCCGCCCTTTCAGGTCGTCTTTTACAGGCTGCCAACAGCCCACTGTTTAGAGGAAAAGACCAGATTGATAACATCAAAGCCGCTATTACTCGCCTTGGTGCCAGACAGGTAAAGACGCTAATCAATAGCATTGTCATTGAACAGGTATTTCAATCGAAAGGATCAAAAACAGTCAATGCCATCTTGAAACAGCAGTGGTTACATTCAGTACAGGTGGCTGCGATTAGCTATGTTTTTGCACAACGTTTTACCAATCTTAAACCAGACTGTGCGATGCTAGCAGGACTGATTCATGACATTGGGGCGCTACCTGTTCTTGCCTATGCTGATCAATTTCCAGAGCTTGAAAATGATAAAAAAAAACTCACTTATATTACTTATACGCTGCATGCTCAGATAGGAAGGCTTGTACTAGAGGGGTGGAATTTCCCACCAGAACTTATTGCCGTTGCATCTGAACATGATAATTATAGCTACATTTCTGACCCTTGTCCTGACTATGTAGACATTGTGATGATTGCAAACTTCCACACTTACATCGGAAAAATCCACCCCTCCAATGAAACAGACTGGACAAAGATCCCCGCATTTAAGACACTTGGTTTAACACCGGAAGAGAGCCTGTCAGCGCTTGAAGAGGCACGCAGCGATGTCCAGGATGTGATCGACATGTTGAAGATCTAATCCATTCAACCGCTGTACTGATCAATCTAAAGAAGTGAATATCACTTTTTTCACCTCTAGTAGTAGGAAAATATCGCCAAAAGTGGCTAACTGGCACATAATAGAGCCATATTCTCGTTACATTCTTATGAGCAGCTATGCCAAATAATAAAATATATCTAAACAACCTCGATAAAGAAGTTACTGAGGCTTTGCTAAACACCCATTTTTCGATATATGGTGAGATCAACGAAATAATGTTACCTATTGAGAAAAAGAGCAAATCACCAAAAGGCTACGCTTTTATCTCCTTTGCCGAGCCATCCGCCACTAAAAGTGCCCTGAATCAGGATGGAAAGCTATTCCTAGAGAAAAAAATTACCGTACAACTTGCCACCGAAAAATGTCCAAAGAAATAATCGACCATGAATCAAAAAACTCCGCATCGCACTTGACCTTAAAGAGGTCGATATTATTGAAGTTTTTAAACTCGCCGGTTATGAAATCAAGAAATCAGAATTGTCTGGCATCTTTCGCAAACGTGAAAACAAACACTTCAAAGCGTGTAGTGACTTGCTGCTGAACCATTTTCTCAATGGTTATATTATTTACAAACGCGGCCCAAAAGAAGCTGATGGAACAAACACCGAAAAAAAAGGGTCCACTAGGGACCCTTCGCAAATAACTAACAACGGAGATGACTAACCGTTACTAACTGCCTTCATGCTCAAGCGTATACGCCCCTGTTTGTCAATTTCAAGCACTTTAACCTTAACGACTTCGCCTTCAGTCAACTTGTCACTAACGTTCTCTACTCGTTCATCAGAGATCTGAGAGATGTGAACCAGACCATCTTTACCTGGCAGGATGGTAACAAATGCACCGAAGTCCATCAATTTAGCAACTTTACCCTCGTAGATGGTGCCCACTTCAACATCAGCGGTGATCTGCTCGATACGACGACGTGCTTCTTCTCCACCTTCACAGTCAACAGATGCGATTTTAACAACACCGTCATCAGTAATATCGATGCTGGCACCGGTCTCTTCGGTCAGTGCGCGGATAGTCGCACCACCTTTACCAATCACGTCACGAATCTTCTCTGGATTAATCTTAATAGAGATAATGCGTGGTGCGTACTGAGAAATATCATCACGAGGTGCCGAGAGCACCGCATTCATGTTTTCAAGGATATACAGGCGCCCTTCTTTTGCCTGCTCTAGTGCCGCGTCCATGATTTCACGGGTAATGCCGGTAATTTTGATGTCCATCTGTAACGCAGTAATACCATCGCCAGTACCTGCCACTTTGAAATCCATATCACCAAGATGATCCTCGTCACCGAGGATATCAGACAGTACTGCAAACTTGCTATCTTCTTTGATCAGTCCCATTGCAATACCCGCAACCGGTGCTTTCAGTGCAACACCTGCATCCATCATCGCGAGGCTTGCACCACAAACTGAAGCCATCGAACTGGAGCCGTTTGATTCAGTGATTTCAGAGACCACACGCACCACATATGGGAACTCTTCCATATCAGGCATAACAGCGGCAACACCACGTTTCGCCAGACGACCATGGCCGATTTCACGGCGCTTCGGGCTACCGACAAAACCGGTTTCACCGACACAATATGGAGGAAAGTTGTAATGCAGCATGAATGGGTCTTTCTTTTCGCCTTCGAGTGCATCAATGATCTGTGCATCACGCGCAGTACCCAATGTTGCAACCACTAGTGCCTGTGTCTCACCGCGCGTAAAAAGTGCAGAACCGTGGGTACGTGGCAGAACCCCGACACGAACGTTGATACCACGAACGGTACGCGTATCACGCCCATCAATACGCGGCTCACCATTGATAATCTGGCCACGAACAACGCTTTTCTCAACCTGACTGATCACCCCTTTAACATCTTCGGCAGACCATTTAGCATCTTCAGCAGAGCAGAGCTGCGCAACCACATCGTTACGAACTTCTGCCAGACGATCCTGACGCACCAGCTTTTCTTTAATCTGGTATGCAGCAGTCACCGCTTCGGTAGCAGCACTTTCAACCGCACTCACTAATGCTTCATCAGTCGCTTCCGGTTCCCATGTCCATGCCGGTGTATTGACTTCAGTTGCCAACTCTTTGATTGCATTAACCACAACCTGTTGCTGATCATGACCAAAAATAACAGCGCCCAGCATCACTTCTTCTGAAAGCTCTTTTGCTTCAGACTCAACCATCAATACTGCGTTATCAGTACCGGCAATCACAAGATCAAGATCAGAATCTTCCAGTTCAGCAAACGTTGGGTTCAACAGGTATTCGCCATTTTTATAGCCAACACGAGCAGCGCCAACCGGGCCACTGAAAGGGATACCAGAAATTGCCAGTGCAGCAGAGGCACCAATGATAGCTGGAATATCAGGGTCGATCTCTTTGTTCAAAGAAACCACTGAAGCGATAATTTGCACTTCGTTTTTGAATCCTTTTGGAAACAACGGACGCAGTGGTCGATCGATCAAACGGCAGGTCAGTGTCTCTTTCTCACTTGGTCGCCCTTCACGCTTGAAGAAACCACCCGGAATTTTACCCGCAGCGTAAGTACGCTCCTGGTAGTTCACGGTCAGGGGAAAAAAGTCACGCCCAGGATCTGCTTCCTTGCGACCGACGACGGTCACAAGCACGGCGGTGTCATCCATGGTTACCATGACTGCGGCGGTTGATTGTCTTGCAATCTCACCTGTTTCGAGCGTTACAGTATGGTTTCCGTATTGAAAAGTTTTTTTAATGGGCGTCACATTTAATTCCTTAATGTAGTCAAGCGTTGATAGTTAAGAGAGTAAGGCACGAATTACTTACGCAGCCCCAAGCTTTTAATCAGATCCTGATATCGTGAGCTATCTTTTCTCTTCAGGTAATCAAGCAATTTTCTACGTTGGCTTACCATTCTTAGCAGACCCTGACGTGAGTGATTGTCATGGATATGCTCTTTAAAATGGCCAGACAGTTGTTCGATGCGCGCGGACAGAAGTGCAACCTGCACCTCTGGCGAACCAGTATCACCGTCTGCTCGTTGGTACTCGCTAACGACCTGTGATTTAGTTTCAGCGTTTAATCCCATAATTTCCTCTGTGTTTTACAAACGTTACTTACTTTTAAAAAAGAGCGGGTATTTTATCGTCTTAAGTACATGAATGACAAGATAAATAACTGCTCTGGATGGAACGATACTAATTTAGGCGATATTCAACAAACGCCTCGGTGCGACACGACCATCATCCATGATATATCCCACGCCTAAAAAAATATTTTCCTCTGCAAATAGCTTCACAAGCCCCTCACGCGGCGCCTGAGGCACTACAACCGCCTGGCCTCGCTTCAGAAAAAAAGCCACGTCTTGCGATAATCTGACCTCCGGCCAATTCACTAGCGCATTTTCCATCGGCAGCAGTAGTTGATCCAACGCCCCAAAACCACCATTTTCAGCGGTATCTTCTAGCTGTACGGGAGTAATCATTTTTTCACCACTAAACGGGCCAACGCTGAGACGCCGCAATACCGCTACATGCGCACCACACCCGAGGCGCTCACCAATGTCTTCTGCCAATGTTCGAATGTAGGTGCCTTTAGAACAGTGGACGTCAAGCGCTAACAGGTCATCTTCAGCAGCCAACATCTCAATACGGTGAATCTTGATATTGCGTACCTTACGCTCAACCTCGATACCTTGACGCGCAAGTTTATAGAGTGGTTGACCATCCTTCTTCAAAGCTGAGTACATCGGCGGAATCTGCTCAATATCGCCGAGGAATTCAGCCAGAACCAACGTTAACTCTGCGTTGCTATAGTGAGCCACTTCACGGCTGAGGATTACTTCACCTTCAGCGTCACCAGTACTGGTTTTAATACCAAGCTGAATCGTGACCTGGTAACGCTTATCGGCATCCAACAGAAAGCCTGACATTTTAGTCGCTTCACCCAGACAGATTGGCAACAGGCCGGTAGCAAGAGGGTCGAGGCTGCCGGTATGGCCAGCCTTACGCGCATTGAAAATACGTTTAACGCGTTGTAAAACCGCGTTAGAACTCATCCCAATGGGCTTATCAAACAGCAGAATACCGCTGATATCACGTCCAGACTTACGACGTGCCATCTTTATCCTTGTCTCTGTTTTTAGAATCGGTAGCGACCGCAGAATCAATCAATGCAGAAAGGGCCGTACCATGTTCAACCGAGGCATCAAAATGAAAACGCAGTGTTGGCACAACACGAAGCTGCATCCGCTGACCTATCGCACGACGCAAAAACGCAGCAGCATTATTCAGTACCTTAATACATTCAGCGATGTCATGCTCATCATCAAGCAACGTCACATGCACCTTGGCATGCGACATATCAGGTGAAATGTCGACAGCGGTCACTGTCACCATGCCCACCCGAGGGTCTTTGACTTCCTGTTGAATCAATTGAGCAATTTCACGCCGAATCTGCTCGCCAACCCTTAATGTGCGACTGAACTCTTTAGCCATGCCGACACACCATTACACTTAGCTTCACACTAACAATAACGATCAAAGCGTACGCTCAACCGAAACTGTTTCGTAAACTTCAATCTGATCACCCGGTTTAACGTCGTTGTAATTCTTAACACCAATACCACACTCAGTACCCGCACGAACTTCATTCACGTCATCTTTAAAGCGACGTAATGATTCAAGTTCACCTTCATAAATAACAACGTTGTCACGCAGAACTCGGATTGGATTGCTACGTTTAACCGCCCCTTCAATCACTAGGCAACCGGCGATTGCACCCAGTTTAGGCGAGGTAAAGACATCGCGCACTTCAGCCATTCCCACAATCTGCTCTTTAATCTCAGGGGCAAGCATGCCAGAGAGAGAGGTTCTTACATCGTCAATGACATCATAGATCACACTGTAGTAACGCGGTGAAAGCCCAGATTCAACACCAACACGGCGCGCAGCAGCATCAGCTCGCACATTAAAACCGATCAGAATGGCGTCAGAGGCAATCGCAAGATTAACATCAGATTCGTTAATCCCACCCACACCAGATGCCACAATTTTCACCGCTACTTCATCATTCGAAAGTTTGGTCAATGAGTCACGCAGGGCTTCAACAGATCCCTGCACATCGGCTTTAATCAACAAATTGAGGATATCAACTTTGTTAGCCCCCATCTGAGAAAACATATCTTCCATCTTGGAGGCTT
>QIHH01000018.1 GCA_003230195.1 Gammaproteobacteria bacterium | reverse complement strand
TAAGGTCGATCCCGGCCTGTGCGGCGGCGGCTTCCCAGCATTGCTTATATGAAGTGTTGAAGATGACGTCGCCACAAGCGGGGACGCTAATCCACGCATTTTTTGCGATTTCATGTTCCAGTTGGCCTTCGCTCCAGCCGGCATAACCGAGGGCGACAAGGCAATCTTGAGGGGCTTTTCCCTCGGCGATCGCCTCCAAGATATCTTTTGATGAGGTGACGCAAATCTCATCACTGACAATGAGTGAGGCATCCCATTTGTCATGAGGGCGGTGAATCACAAAACCGCGCTCATTCTGAACCGGACCACCGAGAAAGATGGTTGTGTTGTTGATGACATCATCTTCGCAAGGGATCTCTGTTTGGCGAAAAACCTCCCCCAGTGCGATGTCGAGTGGGCGATTGATGGTGATACCCATCGCCCCATCTTCGTTGTGTTCACAGATATAGGTGACACTGTGAAAGAAATTAGGGTCATGCAACGCTGGCATGGCGATCAAAAAATGGTCGATTAGGCTGAGTTGTTCGGACATGGTGTTAGTATCGGCTAGAAGGGGGGGGGTGACAAGGGATATGGAAAAAAATCCTTTAAATCAGCGCCTTGCTCTACTCTTGATGATGGTTTTGTTGGCGTATGAAATGCTGTTTTTTACGCTTCAAAATGGCAAAATTGAGCGCCTTCTTAATCCTGTCAATAGCATAGGTTATTTGATTTTGTGAAAATTCTCTAAAATTGCAGGTTAATAATGGTTATATTTTGCTATAATGTGCCCCCGCAAAGGCCGTCATTGGGCGTCATTGGGGAAGTCGTGGTTGTTCGGCCCCACAATTCAGGAGCAATAAGTGGAACAAGCAGAGTTTGAACTTCAATTAAAGGTCTGGAAAGACCTTGCAATTAGTAATCAGGTATTAATTAAAACAGCGACAGATGCGTTGGGATTAGATCCTGATAGCAGTCGTGACGTACTTAAGCGTGAGCTTGAGATTGGTGTTAAGAAAATCATCGATGCAGAAGCGAGTGTTGGTAGTGCGCAACAGCAGGCAGGGCAAGCCATTGCCGTGATGGAAAAGAAAATGGCCGAGAGTGAAAAGGCAAAGAATATCGCTGAGGCTCAGGCTGCGGCTATGTTAAGTGCGAAGCAAGAGTCGGAAAAAGCGATGGCGGTTGAGCGTGATGCGCATTTTATTGCGATGAAAAACATCAATGCTCAGATCGCTGAGAAAGAACGTGTCGTGAAGGCAATTAACAAGGCGCTGGCAGATACGCCAGAGAATGTGGTTAAAAAGCTTAAAGCGCTGAAAAAGCAGAAGTTGGATGAAACCTCTGCTCGTAAAGTGGTAGAAGGTGAAGCGGCGACATTACGTAAAGAGAAGCGTGCTCAGGAACAGCGTATTAGTGAGTTTCAGGCGGCTCTGGAAGAGAGTGCCAAATTAGTGGTTCAGCATCGTGAGCTGCATGAACTGTGTACTACATTGCATAGCAAAGTAGAAGATAAAACTGATTTGCCAGCGTTGACCAAGCTGGATGATAAGACGTTGGAAGGGATTGAAGAGGCGGCAAAAAAAGCAGAGAAGGCAGATAAAAAGAAAAAATAAATAATTTTCTTTAGCGGCTGTTGAAGATGGCTGTTTGTTGTACTTGTATTAAACTGGTGCAGCAGGCGCCGCCATTTTTTTAGATAGAAAAGCCGTTGGTTAGCCCTGCTTCTTTCTGCATCCGTTTTTCAACCCACTGAAATAGCATTTCTGTTTCGCCGTGCATCATTGGCCGGCCGATTGAGCTAACGCGTTGCTGGTAGTTGGCTACTTCAAGATAGCGCCGTCCACAGTCTCTGATTTCCGCGACTCTTTTTTCGCTTGCTGCCTTGAATGCGGGGATTGCCGTGTCGAGTATTTTTCGCGGCCTTTCGATGACTTTGGTATGCAGATTATTGCTGACTATAAAGATAAAAAAGGTGAGATAAGGTGTGCAGTAGGCGACGGTTGCAACGAAATCCGGTAGTGCTGCGGGGTCTTCCAGTATCGGGATTGTAACGGTTAGCATAAACGTTGCGTAAGCGGCCACGACCAATAGCACGTAGATGAGAAAGCGAATGTTTTTTTTGCGCAGCAGGGCGCGGTCTTTAGTGACCTGTGTGAGTGCATCTTCTATTTCAATCAGCGCTGGTGGGGTGTCGTTGATGTTGAACTCAAGAACCATGCTCTTCTCCGATTGTTTTGTTTGTGAGTAAGCAAGCGCTTTTGGGTTACTATTGTTAGCATAGTTTTTGAGTGTGTTAAACCATCTCTATTGGGAGCACTGATGTTACCAATTCACGCAATGTATGCTGGGTAATTCACCTAAGTGGTTTTTCCCCTGTATTGAACGGATTTTTTTTGCGAGTGCTTTTGAATCGGTTGCTGTGATAAGGCAAAATTGAATCTGCTTGTCGGTCTCTTTGATGGTGTAGTAATAATCGCGGTTGTTAAAGTTGATGACCTTGTTTTGACCGGGTGGAATGCGAATATCATCGAATAGTGTGCGTGGATGGCTCTGATTGGGTTCGCTGGTCAGCGTGCCATAGAGGGGTTGGTTAGTGGAGATACGGAAGCTGATCTGTTCGCCGCTTTCTGGTGTGTGAGCTAATTTTCTCCATTGATTGAATTTATCTTTTTGAATCATCTCAAATGAGATATTGGCCACAATCTGTGAGTTGGCGATATTCAGTTGTTTCTCTAGTGGGCCGGGGGTTAATTTATAGATGAGTACCCCTGAGAGTAGAAACAGTGCTGCACCGATCAGTGATATCACGGTGCTTGAACGCGTGACCTTGCGGTTTTGTTGACGTGCAGCTTCGCGATCAAAGTTGTCGTCGCTCATTCTGTTTCTCCCTGATATGTTTGAGTGCGCGCGCGTTATGTTGCTTATTGTTGGTAAAATCGATGTAAATGGCAATTTTTATTATGAGATCTTTGCACGAGCCTATTTTCCGCTTCAGCCACGTTATAAATGATCTCAAAATAGTTATTTACTGGGTGTAAACGCCGTGTTTTCGATCATTGATGCCTTGCTGGAATGAAAATGAGTTCTCGTGGAAAGGTCTCAATATGAAATACTGGCTGATCAATGTGGAAAATTGAAGATTTACATCGTCTTATATAGAAAATGGGGCAAATAGCGTAGAATACTGAATTTCGTCTGAATGGCGCAGGCGTGGTCTTGGCGGCGATTTGAGTATGTTAGGCTCTTGGTGAATATGAGAGAGTGGGTGATAATATGAGTGATGTACTTAGTCAGATAGCTGATATATTAGAGCAACGAAAGGGCATGGCCCCTGATAGTTCCTATGTGGCATCGCTGTATGCCAAAGGGTTAGATAGCATTCTGAAAAAGGTGGGTGAAGAAGCAACCGAAACGGTGATTGCCGCCAAAGATGGAGATGCAAAACAGATTGTTTATGAAACGGCAGATTTGTGGTTTCACACGATGGTAATGTTGGCGCATCAAGGCTTGAAGCCTGATGATGTCTTACAGGAATTAGCGCGACGTTTTGGCAAGTCTGGTCTGCAAGAAAAGGCTGAGCGGACTGAGAAAACTTGATATAGCTAAACGCAAAGTTTTATAGGAGGAGTAATCATGGGCGGTATTAGTATTTGGCAGTTGTTGATTGTATTGGTGATCGTATTGTTGTTATTTGGCACCAAAAAACTGCGTGGTATGGGAAATGATATTGGTGGTGCAGTAAAAGGCTTCCGTGAATCTGTTGGCGAAGCTAAAAAGGATGATGGTGACGATGGCCTAAAGGCAGACCCTATTCATGATGAACTGGCACATAAAGATGCTAATCGCGTGATTGATGGCGACGCAACTCAGGCCGAAGTAAAAGAGAAGGATAAGGTTTAAGAATGAACCTCGCGTCATCGCGGGGATGAGACGTCATGTTTGATATCGGTTTTTGGGAACTCACAGTGATTGCCATCGTAGCGCTTCTGGTTGTTGGACCAGAAGAGTTGCCGACGCTTGCACGCACTACTGGCCGCTGGATCAATAAAGCGCGTAATTTTATGGGTGAGATGAAAGATGAGCTTGAGGGTGAAGTTGATCGTGGCAAGGCGCTTAAAGAACGCATCGCTGAAGAGACTAAAATCGCGGAGGCTCATCGCTCATTAAGTGAGGCGACTCGTGCAGTCTCTGCGATTAAGCGTGATCTCAATGAGGTGATCTCGGGTGAGGTGTTAAAACCGGTACCGAAGAAAGAGCGTGATCGAATGGCTGCTGAGGATGTGGAGCAGCTTGACTCAACTGCTGAACCAAAATCATCCACGTCGCCTAAAGATGACGCTAGTGACGACGTAGTCAAAAAAAAATAATTACCCATGGCCAAGCCTCGTAAGTATCCACCCGATCCCAAAACACCATTAGTCACACATCTGATTGAATTGCGTGATCGCATGTTGCGCATGCTGGCAGGAATTACGGTTGTTTTTATCTGCCTTTTTCCGTTTGCTAATGATCTCTACACCACTCTGGCGCAGCCACTGATTGATCAGCTACCAGCAGGTAGCACCATGATCGCGACCGAAGTGGCGTCGCCATTTTTAACCCCGTTTAAATTTACTCTGGTGGGGGCGTTCTTTTTAGCGATCCCGTGGATTCTTTATCAGGTGTGGCGTTTTATCGCACCGGGGCTTTTTGCGAACGAACGCAAGATGGTATTGCCGCTGATTGTCTCCAGCACATTGCTTTTTTATGCTGGGATGTCCTTCGCTTACTTTGTGGTGTTTCCATTGATGTTTGAATTTTTTATCGGCACCACTCCAGAAGGGGTGGCGGTGATGACGGACATTAGTAAATACCTCGATTTTGTACTCAAACTCTTTTTTGCCTTTGGCTTGGCCTTTGAGATTCCGATTGCGACTATTTTGATGGTGTGGGCGGGAGTTACCACGCCCGATAAACTGGTTGCCAAACGGCCGTTTATTATTGTCGGTGTATTTGTGATTGGTATGCTACTGACACCGCCAGATATCATCTCTCAGACGCTGTTGGCGGTTCCAATGTGGGTACTGTTTGAGCTGGGTGTGATCCTCTCTCGTATCATGATTTCGAAGCGACCTGCTGAAGATGATGACACTTCGCCACCAGAGCCGCCCCCGCCTTCTGCAGCAAGTCAGGAAGATTTTTACGATCGAAAATAGTTGTTTCCGCCATATTTATGTATAAACCACTGTTCCTTTTAAGGGGTATTTGCATAGTTTAAAACGTATGTGCTTACCCCGTCATTGGCAGGAATTCTCGCGCAGCGCTAGGTAAGGCGTTTGCCGCTACCGATATCGCCGGAAGCGGGTTTCCTGCGCCTATAAGTTAATCATTTATTTTTTTGTCCGATAAGCTTTTGAGCGGCAAATAAATTGCACTCATTATTTAGCGGGAACAAGGAGAGTGAAAATGGCACGGATTCTTTCTGTAGACGACTCACTGACGATACGTAATCTGGTTAAGTCGATGTTGGAAAGTGAAGGTTTTGAGGTGGTCAGCGCTAACGACGGCGTTGATGCGATGGAAATTGCGCGTCAGCAGACGTTTGACCTAGTACTGTCAGATATTAACATGCCCAACATGAATGGCATTAGCCTGGTGAGTAAGCTGCGGCGTCTTGATGCTTACGCTGATATTCCTATTATTATGCTGACAACGGAAGATAGCGATTTTAAAAAAAATAAAGCGAAAAATTTTGGTGCATCTGGTTGGTTACAGAAGCCATTCACTCAGGAACGCCTAGTGGGCGCAGTGCAAAAGCTACTTAGTTAGTGCCAATTTCACCTGATTTTCAGGTGGAGAGCGCGGATTTATACTTGACTGTATAAGGAGAAGGATCGGATGAACCTGCTTCTTGGTATGACTATCACTCTGTGTCTGCCTCTGTTTGTTGCAGCAAGTGAGGTGCAAACAGACAATCCTTCCTTGTGCGTTCCTCAAAGTAGTGGGGTGTCGTTGGTTTGGCGATAGTCGATTTTATTGGGGTTGCATCAGGGGTTGGTGCGCAAGACCATGGTTGTGAGGATGGCCCAGAGGCGTTGCATACTACCTGTATCAAGTCTCATCTCTGTGATAGCCAGGTCACGTGGTTGACAACGTTTTACCCGCCGCAGGCGCAGGATGATCTGCACACCATTCAACTGTTATGTCACAGTCTTGCCGAACAGGTACAGCGCTCGATTGAGGCCTCGCATCGTTTTGTCGTTTTTAGTGGCGACCATTCGAGTGCCGTGGGCATCTGGAGTGGTGCACGTGCAGCGTTGAAAGAGCAGGAGTCGCTGGGCTTAATCTGGGTCGATGCGCATATGGATAGCCATACCCCGGAGACTTCACCGAGTGGCGCTTATCACGGGATGCCACTTGCTTGTCTGTTGGGGCATGGCCCAGCGGAATTAACAGCGATTAATGACTCATCACCTGTGTTGTTGCCGCAAAATGTTGTGTTGGTTGGCATACGGAGTTATGAGGCGGCAGAGCATGCGTTGTTATTGCATCTGGGTGTGCATATCTATTATATCGAAGAGGTGCGTGAGCGTGGCCTAGCGGTGGTGATGCAGGAAGCACATGAGAGAGTAACCCAATATAGTCATCAATTTGGCATATCGATTGACCTTGATGCGATTGATCCCGGCGAAGCGCCGGGTGTCGGTAGCCCGGAGCGGGGTGGAATTCATGGCGATGAATTAATTGTGGCGCTAACGGCATTAGTCAGTGATGAGCGTTTGAGTGGCATCGAGATCAGCGAATATAATCCAGATCAAGACATTGAGCAGAAAACAGCACAGCTGGCGTTGGCATTGGCAAATACAATTGTGAGGTGATGCAATGAATACATTGGAACAAGAGGCGCATTATTGTGCGCATAACTACCATCCGCTGCCGGTCGTCCTAGTGAAGGGGGAGGGGCCGTATGTGTGGGATGATAGCGGTAAGCGCTATCTCGATATGATGAGTGCCTATTCAGCGGTGAGTCATGGCCACTGTCATCCTCGTTTAGTTAAAGCTATGAGCGAGCAGGCGGAGCGTTTGACGATTGTCTCGCGCGCCTTCCACACTGATACCCTCGCGCCATTTTTAAAGATGATCTGTGAGATGACTGGCCAGCCGCGTGCATTGCCAATGAACACCGGTGCAGAGGCAGTTGAAACAGCGCTGAAAGCGGCCCGTAAATGGGCATACGCCAAAAAAGGCGTCGCTGCGGATAAGGCCGAGATTATTGTCTGTGATGGCAATTTTCACGGCCGCACCATTAGCATTGTTAGCTTCTCATCGGAAGCACAATACAAACATCAGTTTGGCCCGCTGACATCTGGATTTAAAAACATTGCCTATGGCGATGTCGATGCACTTGAGGCGGCGATTACTGAAAATACAGCGGCTTTTCTGGTCGAGCCGATTCAAGGCGAGGCCGGTATTGTGATACCACCGTCGGGCTACCTTGCTCAATGTGCTGAGCTTTGTAAGCGCCATAATGTGTTATTGATTTGCGATGAAGTACAGAGTGGCCTTGGGCGGACTGGTAAACTATTGGCTTGCCAGCATGATGGGGTGCTGCCGGATGGGTTGATTTTGGGTAAGGCATTGGGCGGCGGGATGTTGCCTGTATCGCTATTTTTGGCGCGCGCAGATGTGATGGCAGTGTTTGATCCCGGTGATCACGGCAGTACCTTTGGCGGCAATCCGCTTGCTGCTGCCGTCGCGCTTGAGGCGATGAAGGTGCTGCAGGATGAAAAGCTTGTCGAGCGTTCTGAGAGGTTGGGTGCTTATATGTTGCAGCGTCTGCAGGCCATTCAATCAGATGTAATTCTGGAAGTACGTGGGCGAGGCCTGTTTATCGGTATCGAACTGGATCCGCAGTGTGCCAGTGCGCGTGATGTATGCGAACGTCTGATGGTCAAAGGGGTGTTGAGTAAAGAGACCCATGAAACGGTGGTGAGGATGGCCCCGCCGCTCGTCATCACTGAGCAACAGATCGACGAGACGGTGGTGGCGTTGGAGCAGGTACTAGCTGTTATTTAGTTGCGATGTAAACTTTCAGTAAATTATAGCGCTGGTTTTAGTGCGGGGTAGTACGAGGGGCATTTAAAGCTTGATCGGCCTCAGGTGTTTTTATTGCTGAATAGTATGACTTTGCGGGGTCGGTCTCTTGCTGGTATGAGCCGTAATCGAAAATGGTTTACCCTGTCGAATACCACTCATGTGGAGCTCATTGCCGGGGGCTGTCTGGGCGATCAGGTTGAGCGCTTCTGTGCCGTCAACAATTGCCTCTCCGTTGATTTGTAAAATAATATCGCCGGTTTCAGCGCCTGCGTGATCAGCTGGCCCTTGAGGTATGACGCCTGCAATGATGATCCCGCGTGCTGCTAAGAGACCAAATGATTCGGCAAGAGCAGGGGTAATGGTCTGGATTTCGATGCCGAGCCAGCCGCGAATGGCGTGCCCATATTCAAGAATTTGTTTCATGACTATTTTTACAGTGTTGGCTGGAATTGCAAAGCCAACGCCTTGTGAGCCACCTGAACGAGTGTAGATAGCGGTGTTAATACCGATTAGTTCACCGGCGGCATTAATCAGAGCACCACCCGAATTGCCGGGATTGATCGCGGCGTCGGTCTGGATGAAGTTTTCGTAAGTGGCAATGCCGAGGTGGCTGCGTTCGGTGGCGCTAACGATTCCCTGTGTGACCGTTTGACCGACGCCAAAAGGATTGCCGATTGCGAGCACTACGTCGCCGACTCGAAGTACATCGGACTGACCAAAGGTGATCCCCGGCAGGTTATCGAGTGAGATTTTAAGTACTGCGACATCCGTTTCAGGATCGGTTCCAATTACCTGCGCATCGGCCTGGCGGCCATCGGTGAGTACCACTTGGATTTCATCGGCACCGGCGATGACATGATTATTAGTCAGGATGTAACCCTGTTCACTGATAATAACACCGGATCCCAAGCTGTTGTCTTTTCGCTGCATTGGCGAGCGCTGTTGGTCATTAAAAAAGCGACGAAACGTAGGGTCGTTATAAAGGGGGTGCTGTCGGCCACCGACCAGTTTGGTGGTGTTGATGTTAACCACACTGGGTGCAGCAATGGCGACGGCATTGGCGTAAGAGGCTGGGCCATCTGTCGAAACCACGGTTGCATTACGAGACTCTTTGATCTCAACCACGGTGCGTTGCTGCTGGCTCGCATTGGGCATGGCAAAGAAATAGAAGATCAGTCCGATGACGAGACCGATCATAATACCTTGAACAAAATAGGGAAGTAGTTTCCGTACTAACATGATTTGGTTACTCTAGCACAGAGTGAAATCTTAGTGATGTAAAAAATCGGAGTGACAAAAACGATGGTAGCACTACGTGAAATATTGCAATACACCAATGATTTATTAAAAATTGATCGCTTTAAGGATTACGCACCAAATGGTTTGCAGGTGGAGGGGTGTAGTGACATTAAGTCGATCGTTAGCGGTGTCACAGCAAGTCTTGAGCTGGTAACCGCTGCGGTTGAAACGGGTGCAGATGTGCTGTTAGTTCACCATGGATATTTTTGGAAAGGGGAGGATCCTTGCGTTAGAGGGATGAAGAAACGCCGTTTGCAAGCGTTGCTAAAGCATGACATTAGCTTGATTGCTTACCATCTGCCGTTGGATGCGCATCCCGTGTATGGTAATAATGCGCTTTTGGGGACTCTATTGGGGATTGAATTTAAGGGCGTGTTTGGTTCATCATCACCGCCATTGGTAATGGAGGGTGAGTTTCCTGTGGCACTATCTGCTGCAGAAGTCAGTGAGCTATTAGCAAAAAAACTGGGACGAAATCCACTGCATATTTCTGCTGGTGAGGCGCTCATAAAAAAAATCGCATGGTGTAGTGGCGGTGCTCAGAATTATATTGAAGAGGCTGCTGTGCATGGCGTTGATGCCTATATAAGCGGTGAAATTTCAGAGAAGACTACGCACATTGCGCGTGAAATGGGCGTTCATTATTTTGCAGCAGGGCATCACGCGACTGAGCGTTACGGAATAGAAGCTCTTTCAATGCACCTTTCTAAACAGTTTAACTTGAGGCATCAATTTATCGATATTGATAATCCGGTATAATGCCATATCGTTGATCACCTTGTGAAACAAACGAGGTTTCAGTATGGAATCCTGACGGATACAAGTCGGATATCTTGACTAAAACAGTGAGAAAATTTTCGTTGACAGTGTTGCCGAACTTGTTCTAGGATTCGTAACTTCGTGGTGTCGTCTTGGCAGTGCGTATTGAATATAATAATATTAGCAGTATTGTGGTTTTGTATTGTCGTTCCACATTAACCGCACTTCGTGACTTAGCATTTTGTTTTGTTACATATATAAGTAGTAGAAGTTTTGGAGTGGGCCAATTGGGGGTCTATTTGTTGCAGGTGCTATTGGATGGGGTCATTGATCCCAGTCCTGATCGCTTGCGAGTAAATTGCGTAGTTTTGTCTCCCCCGGCTCTTTAGAATTAATAACGAACAACTATGTTGTCGAGAGGGGTAATGTCGGTTTTACAACATTTGCCACTAGGGCGTTGTATTGAGGCTGCAGGTCGTGGAAGTCATCAGACTAAACACACCGTGCAGGTGTCTTTTATTGTTATGTTGCTGATGGCTGCAATGGCGCTGTTTTCTGCCAATGTGAATGCTGAAGTACCGAATGCCGTTCCTCCTGAGGGGGAATATTCTGGTATTCACGTAGAGCAACCAATTGAATTTCCGCACGATATTCATGCTGATGTTAATGAAATTAACTGCATGTACTGTCATACCTATGCTCGTCGTAGCAAGGTAGCGGGGATTCCTCCAACCAGTAAATGTATGGGATGTCATAGCGTCATTGCTACAGACAAACCGCGCATTCAAAAGCTGACGGAGTATTGGGAGAATAAGGAGTCCCCGAGATGGAAAAAAGTGCATGATGTCCCTGATTTTGTGCATTTCACCCATGAAAAACACATTAAGCGCTTCGTTATTGATAACGAAGATCTTCAGGTAGAAAATGTTTCTGAGGTTTGTGCTTTTTGTCACGGGGATGTTAAGAAAATGACCGTTGCCGATAAGGTGAAGCCACTGACCATGGGGTTTTGTCAGCGCTGCCACCAGGCAAATGATGGTCCTTCTGATTGTTGGCACTGTCATAAATAAAACATTTTTATGATCGTTGAGAGCACGGGATACGTGACGAAAACGGGGTGATTTTTAATATGAGTTTTAGCAAGATC
>QIHH01000182.1 GCA_003230195.1 Gammaproteobacteria bacterium | reverse complement strand
GTAAATATACGTTTAGTCATGGTATTTCCAAGTTAGTGATGAGGATAATATCACCTCTAACTTGGTGACCAGATTAGTTTGCCACTACAGTATTGATTCTTTCAACTTTTTTAGAACGTATAAAGAAATCATATATTCCATCCAGATTTGCATTAACTGTATCTTTATTTCCAGTTTGAATTTTACAGAGATATTTAAGTTTCACTTTGTTCCAATGACTCGGAATCTCCCCCAACCACTCAACCCCAGAATCCTTATACTCAGGATAAGCCCGCATCACTCCGCCACCTCTTTTAACAACGCCTGAATCCACGCTTCTGCGGCTTTCAAATCCGCATCGATCTCATGCAGTGGTCGGGGCGGTACGTATTGATAAAAGTAACGGTTGAAGTTGATCTCATAACCGACAATGCCCACCTCGCCATCTTTGCCATCACGCACGCTGTCGTCGATATAAGCATCCGGCACATGGGGCAGTACTTCGGTTTTGAAATACGCTTCGACACGGGTGCCGTAAGGCACGCTTTCGCTATCGTTAAGGCGGGTGTCGGCAACGGCGTTACCTTTGTCGTCGCGCACGATGTCGGCATTTTCATCGCGTTCGATAAAAACGGTGACAAAGGCGTTGCCCAGTGCTTTGCTGGTTTTGCCAAAGCCGTCGGTTCTGTTGTGGGCTTTTACCTGCTGGTGTGCCCAGTCGTAGTTTTCTTCCCCCAGATGTTCGCGGAAAAAATCGATCCACGCAGCTTGCTGCTCGGCATTGAGTTTTTGAAAGGTTTTGTTTTCGGCCAGCGTTTCAATCCGTGCTTCACTAATCACCAGTTTGGCTTTTAGCGGACGTTTGATGGCGACTTTGCGGTAGGCAAAATCGATAGTGTTAAACAGTTTGCTGCGTTCGCTCTCTGCAAAGGTTTCGTATTCGCGCACCACATCGTTTATTTGATCTTCCGAATGAAGTAGCTCTGGAGGTCACTATGACCAGACGGCACTATTCCACAAAGGATTTTTTCAGGCATGTACCTAATGCCCTGTTGGCCGGCTATTCCCGAGAAAAGAGGCTTTTTGAAACGCTGGATTTTAAAGTCATGAAAGAGGCCTGACTGGCTCTTGCCGTTGGACGGTTTCATCTCCTCGAACCGACGCTAAGGCCACTATTGCTTTGAGCTCACTGGAATGCTGTTTGCGTTTCTTGCTCATGATGATCGTGCTCTCTAATTTGGCGTGTCAGCGCTTAACAACCTATCCGAGTTTCGGGTACCACTTCAGCGAAGCATGCCAGCAACAAGTTAGTCGAGCCGCTCCATATCATCGCTCTGCTTCTCTGACTTTTTATGCAACATATCCGCTGCGGGCACAACACCTTGAGACTCATTTTCCGTAACACCATCTTCAAGCAACAAGGACTCTTTAGCGCGCTTTTCATGCTCACTACTGCCGCTACTTTGCAAGGATGGTTCAGAAGCTGGCACATGTCCATCAACACCGCCCTCAGGTGCATTAGCGCAGCCACCTATCAGCAATAGCAGTGTGATTGTTGATAATAGAATAAATGACCTTGTTTTTTTCATGACCGTTTGCCTTTATTGTTTTTTTTCATATCCATCTCAATGGACGCGAGGTAGTCGCTTGTTAATACATTTTCGATTGCCCAATGAAAGTCTTCGCCTTCATTAATGGCACCATGGTTGAGTGGTTCATAATCAAGCTTCAAAAAATGCCTGCTAATGTGAGCCAATGCAGTGATGAAATAGATCACATCCGCTTCGTTCTCCAACAACGAACTAAATCGCAGTCCATTACGCGCAATCTTCCATTGAAATGGCTCTGCCTGCAGCGTCCGCTTGCTGTTAGCAATATAGCCCGACGCTTTAAGGTACTGAATAATGTTCACATCTTTACCTCGTTTAGCCTGAGGCACCGCATTCAGATAGCAGGCAAGAATATTATGCCTCGCCTTATACAGATGACTCGCACTAACCATCGCTTGAGGGTATTTCTCATTGTGCTGCTCAATTGCCGAGACACTTTTTTGATAATGGCTAATCGCAGACTGTTTACACCAATCTAATTGTTGTCGCATACCATTATCTCGGTAAAGCGGAATCCGATCAAATGCTATATTCCCTAGCAACCAGTTCAAACGTGAAATTCTTAACCACTCAACTTCACGCTTACATTGCTGCTGTAAAAAAAATTCCAGATCCTCAATATCCTTCTCTTTAGCAATATGTTTTTTACAGTTAAACAGGTGATTATAGAGTCGCATTAAACGATTCAGTTCTTCAGGGAATGGATCAGGAAAACAGTCATCATGAAGCTGGTTAATTAACTTCTCAAGTTGGCTATTAGGCTTTTTATGCGGCTCACGATAATGGCTATAGAGCGTCTTTTCATCAACGCCGCCCGATGAACATTTATCGATTTCGGTAAGAAAATGATCCCAGGTCCAACCTAGCTGCTGTTTCAGGCGATGAATTTTATTGAATACAGTGGTCACGCCACAAAAACCCCTATCACATTAAAAAACCGAACGGAAGCCCATTTTAAGCCACATTTTGCCTAACGGCTACCCCTTTCAAGTGCATAAAATTACCTCATCAACATTAAACTAGGAGCTGAACAATGAATCCAACAGCCAAAAGAAATGGTGCACTAACCAGCGTATTTGCGACATTGCTGTTAACGGCCTGCACCACACCCAACGCACCACAAAACAAGCTTGAATCACAAACACCAGCGCCCTTAACATCATCAGCCGTCATGCTTGAGAAGAGCCATGTGATGCATGATATAGCCGCCCCATCCCAGACCATACCGATCCCGAACCATATCGATCATCACAGGCTAAGAAAAAAGGAACTCCATACCGCCTTTATCGCACAAGGAGAGCAATACAGTGCAATCACTGAAAACCGTCGGATTCAGGTAAGCGATGAACCGCTTAGTACTTTTAGCATCGATGTCGATACCGCTGCGTACGCCAATGTTCGGCGTTTTATCAATGGTGGAAATCTGCCACCAAAGGATGCTGTACGGGTTGAAGAGATGGTTAACTACTTTGACTACGACTACCCAGTACCAGAGAGTGAATCGACACCCTTCAATATCACCACTGAGATTGGCCCGACCCCGTGGAATAACGGTAGTTATCTATTGCATATTGGAATTCAGGGGTATGAACCAGCCAGCTTCACATCAAAACCACGCAATCTTGTCTTTCTACTCGATGTCTCTGGCTCAATGAACGCTGCCAATAAATTAGGCTTATTGAAAAAGTCACTGCGCCTACTAGTCAATCAATTAACACCTCAGGATCGAGTCGCTATTGTCGTTTATGCGGGTGCATCCGGGGTGGTGCTTGAATCGACACCGGGCAATAGGCGTAACGAAATCATCGACGCGATGGAACGCCTGCGTGCAGGAGGCTCAACCAATGGCGGCGCAGGTATTGAGCTCGCTTATTCGATTGCGCAACAGCACTTTAATAAAGATGGCATTAATCGCGTGATTCTCGCAACCGATGGCGACTTTAACGTTGGCCCATCAAACACCGAAGCACTAAAGGCTTTAATTAAAGAGAAAAAACGCTCCGGTGTTGGCCTGACAATTTTAGGTTTCGGCATGGGGAATTACAACGACCAGTTATTAGAGAGCATCTCAAATGCAGGTGATGGCAATGCCGCCTATATCGACACCCTGCAGGAGGCTCAAAAGGTGTTGGTCGAAGAGATTGGCAGCACACTGAATACCATTGCGCGAGACACTAAAATTCAGATTGAATTTAACCCTAAAATAGTGAGCAGTTATCGCCTCATCGGCTATGAAAACCGCCTATTGAACAACGAAGACTTTAAAAATGATCGGATCGATGCCGGTGATGTCGGCGCGGGCCACAGTGTTACCGCACTCTATGAAATCATATTAACGGAACCACTTCGTTACAATTCAACAAAAATCAAAGCACATCAGTTTAATGACGAACTCGCCTTTCTCAAACTACGCTATAAACGCCCAGATGAAAGCAGTAGTATTGAGATGCAACATGCAATTGTCATGGGTAACAGCTATCAGCAATTAGCGAGCACCTCAAACAACTTTCGATTCACGGCAGCCGTCGCAGGCTTCGGCCAGCGCCTCCGTCATAGCGATTCAATCGGCAGTTATTCCTACCCTGAAATATTAAAATTAGCACAACAGAGCAGAGGTGATGATCTATTTGGGTATCGAGCAGAATTTATCCAGCTCGTGAGCCTAGCGGATTCATTACAGTAAACTATACTTAGAACTAGGGGAGCTTCACTACCCTTTTTCCAGCGTCTTTGGCCTTCAGAAGTTTAACTCTCTTCTGAAGGCCAGAGGGGTTCCCATTATGATTTGAGTATTATTTAAAGGTAATTGACCAGCTATCAATAAACCCCGTGTTGCCTCTTGCCAAGTCACGCACTCTTAGTCGCCATGTGCCGGTGGCTGGGCGTGTACCAGCATTCAATGTATAGACCTGAATTAAATTATCAGTTGATCTGCCACTACGGCTATGTAATGTCGCCCTCGCTCCATCGGGAGAGAATATCTCGACATGCAAATTCCCAATGTCTGTATGCTTAATATCAACGGCGATTTCAATGGTTCCTGCCGAACCATTTCTAGGCACGTCAATACGACTAGTCACACCAGTTGATCTACGATTGAAACCGAAATTGAACCCAAAGAACCCACGATTGAGCCTATAATCTGGAATATTTATATCCGTAGTATTTTCAAACTTGGTATTCGGTTGTGGCTCTGGTTGTGGTTGTGTTGAGCCGCTAAAGTTCGACTGTACTAAAAGGTTCGGCGAGCTCCTAGTATTACTAATTTTTCCACTAACAGCATTGCTTACAAGAGCAGCACTAACCATACTTGGTGTTGCAGTAGGGTTTTCCTGCAAATAGAGTGCTGCTACACCAGCAACGTGTGGCGCTGCCATTGAGGTACCACTTACTCTATTGGTGTGACCATTATTCCAAGTAGATGTAATGCCTGATCCAGGCGCAAATAAATCGACACAAGTCCCCCAGTCTGAGAAACTGGAACGCGCATCACTAGCAGTAGAAGAGGCAACTGTTAAGGCTTCCGCAACACGATTCGGTGAGCCGATACAGGCGTCAGAATTACTGTTGCCTGCCGCTACGGCAAATGTAATACCACTGTTAATTGCATTCCTTACCGAGTTGTCGAGTGCCCTGGATGCACCGCCACCTAAGCTCATGTTGGCAACTGCCGGAAGAACAGCATTCTGCGCAACCCAATCAACACCCGCGATGATACTCGAGGTTCGACCCGAACCATTGCAGCCTATTACGCGCACTGCGTAAAGCGTCGCATTCTTAGCCACACCGTAGGTTGTACTACCAATGGTGCCAGCAATATGGGTACCATGGCCGTTACAGTCACTTGCAACACTGTCGTTGCCGACAAAATCCCAACCATATTTTGCACGGCCGCCAAAGTCACTATGAGAAATTTGTATGCCAGTATCTATAATGTAAGCATTAACACCGCTACCATCAGTAGTGGAGCTATAAAATGAATCGAGAGGTAAATTGCTCTGGTCTATTCGATCAAGCCCCCAAGTTGCATTACTTTGAATCATATTTACTTTCATAATTTGATCTTGCTCAATGAAAGCAACTCGATTATCTGTAAGCAGTTCACGCATATCTTTCTCTGTCATTTGAGCAGCAAAGCCAGGCAGTGCCACATGATAATGTCTTTTTACAGTAACATAGTGCGAACTCGACATTTCTCCTGCGGTGTTTTCTACAATATAGCGACGATAACCCATTGTATCAGCCGAGTTGGTTGATACCTGCCCAGACATTGCGAAGAGCTCCTGGTCCATATAATTATTTTTTAATACCACAATATATTGATCTTTAATTGCGCGATCAGCATGAGCACTTATGAATTTTGATTGTACATTCGCTGAACTAGGTCCATTGTGGGCAATAGATGATTCAACGATAAATATAGAGGATGTGGCGATGAATAATGCAATCGCATTTTTCGAATATCGGTAAAAAAAATTATTTTTATTACTTAAATAATACTTCATATTTTACTCCTAAACTGACTAAGAAATTTTAAATCACAACATGAATTTAGCGCCACATTAACTTAAAGAGGCCAGTGGATATATTCACTAATGGGCTAAAATCCCGATTATGTCGCTACCCCACTAAAAATTATTTGGCGTCTATACCAAACATTCACTTATTTATGCGACAACTAATTCCTTTTCCTCTTACTACCTAGCATACATTGTACTTTTTCACAACTTTTTTCACTGCATTCTCGCGTTGCACTTAAAACAACTCCCTCAATACACAACAGTGATAATACCTACTGCCGTGTACCCTGCGCTAGCGGTCTTCGCAACGCTTTCCATGGTCGTCAGCAAATGTAAGAGAACTTACTGAGAAAGCGTTTCACTTATCTGACCCAAAAATCAGGATACCAGCTTTATGCCTACAAGAAAGTAGAGTATGGTCAAAAAAGGGGCACATATTACATTGACTTATTTACCATAACCTTCAACTTTTTATCAAAGGAAAAAGGGGTGCTATCCTTTTTCGCTTCTTTGGCCTTCCAGTAGCTCTATATTGTAGTGGCATAGTTAATTTGGCCACCTAACTAGAGGTGATATTCTATGCCTCTTAACACTAGGTGATAAAATGACAAACAAAACACGCCAGACCAGCGAAAAACACAAGCGCTCGAAAAATGTATTAAACGGATAGAGCTGGGGAAAGAAATCCTAAAAAATGCTACTGCTCTCTTGATGTCAGACTCGATGAGCAATTTACGCTGATCGAAAAACTCAAAGAGAGCTACGCGGTGACACTTGTTTGCCAAACATTCGGAATTCATCGAAGTAGTTATCAATACTGGCTTAAGAGGTCTGGCCATATTCAACCGGAACGACTGAAAGAGATTGCCTTGATCAAAAATATTTTCAACGAGAGTAACAGTTCAGCAGGCGCTAGAACGATTGCTAGTATAGTCACAGACCGAGAATCACCACTTAGCCAATATCGCGCTGGGCGTTTAATGAAACAGTGCGGCCTAGTTAGGCCTCAGTAACCTAAGCATAGGTAAAAGCATGTTGGTTTGATTTTATTTGTTGTTTCAATTGTTTCTTTTCCTGATCTAAAAATATTTCAACTTACTCCTTTGATTGAGTTTATGACGAGAAATAACAACAGTTGCTTACCGTCTTGGCAGATACTGCAATGGATCAACAGGATTACCTTTATAACGAACTTCAAAATGCAGCATCACCTTATCACTACCGGTAGCACCCATTGTCGCAACCCTCTGCCCCTTACTAACTGAATCACCCTCTTTCACCAGTAGCTGGTCATTATGTGCATAAGCGCTCAGATAACTCTCATTATGTTTAATGATTAACAAATTGCCATAACTGGCTAAACCACTACCGCTATACACCACCTTGCCTAAAGCAGCCGCTCTGATTGCAGAGCCTTTCCTGGCGCTAATATTGATGCCCTTACGGTCAATTTTTCTGCTAGAAAAGGTGCTAATCAGTTTCCCCTCGGCTGGCCAATGCCAAGTAATTGGCCCTCTATTTTGACTAACCGGAGACTTTGATACGGGTGACGATTGCGCCAACTTAGTGGAGCGTTGCGCACTCGCTTTCTTTGTGTGTGAGAGGGTAAACAGAGGTTCAGCAGGCGCGCCTACTGGCGGTGCAATTCTCAACATTTGCCCCTGGTGAATCACATAGGGTGTTCTTAACTCATTCCACTCTGCAATTTTTTTTGCGTCCTGATCATAACGCCAGCCGATTGAATAGAGGGTATCGCCTTCTTGCACTTTGTAGTGCACAAGTGAACCACAACCTGAAATAGAAAAAATCAGTAATGCTAAAAATGCTGTTTTTAATAAGCAGTTCATGGCTAAAAACAGTGCCTAGCGCTACGTAAAGTTGCTATTAAAGGCCTTATATCACATAAAACAGTCATGCCCATGAGCCATGATTATTTCAGTTTATGACGGCGTAATATCATATAAATTGAACAACTGCATATGCCACTATCGCCAGTATAATCACTGTCCAGCCGATTCGATCAACATAAGTACGCAGTGCCTTTTCCATTTTCTCACCACCCCAATACATGAGGCCAGCAACAAGAAAGAAACGTAAGCCACGGCCAAGGAGTGAGCAAATGACAAATGGCAAAAATGCCATCGAAACAGCGCCCGCTGAAAGCGTGAACATTTTATATGGAATCGGCGAAAAGCCAGCAATAAACACCACCCATACGCCCCACTCTGCAAACCACTCGGTCGCCGTTTCATAATGAGTCCAGTAATGCGTCTCTTGAATAAGAGGCGCAACAGCATCGAATGCAAAGTAACCAATAAGATAGCCAAACACACCACCAAGAACTGAGGCTATCGTCGTAATCGATGCATAGAACCAGGCTTTAGAGCGCTTTGCCAATACCATCGGTGCCAACATCGCATCCGGAGGAATTGGGAAAAAGGATGATTCTGCAAAACTTAATGCAGAAAGATAATAAGGCGCCTTGGGATGAGCCGCCCACTTCATCACGATGTTATAGAGATAGCTAAAAAATTTCATCGTATATCACTATTTTTTCTGTCCGCTTAACATTGGCACAAAACTCACCTGTTCGATAAATTCTTCTTCAACCCCTTCCTCGGTTCGGGTATAGAGCATCAAATTTTGTACCCCTTGCTTACCGATCGGAATAATAAGACGACCACCCAGTGTGAGCTGTTCTAGTAACGACATCGGTACCTCTTGCGGTGCTGCGGTGGCAATAATGCCATCGTAAGGGCCGTACTCTGGCCAGCCCGATATGCCATCGTCAAATTGAAGGCGAATATTACGTAGTTTTAATTCCTGAAAGCGTGCACGCGCCTGTCTTATTAACGGTTCAATACGCTCAACGCTATAAACTTCTTTAACTAACCGCGCGAGGATTGCCGCCTGATAGCCTGAACCAGTACCAATCTCCAACACCTTACTAAGTGAACCACTCAGCAGTAACACTTCACTCATCTTTGCCACAATATAAGGCTGAGAAATGGTTTGGCTGTAACCAATCGGCAAGGCGGTATCTTCATAGGCACGACTCGCCAGTGCTTCATCAACAAAGATATGGCGCGGGGTTGCGCGCATCGCATCAAGCACTTCAAGGCTTTTAATCCCTTCGCTTTCTAGGCGTGAAATCAAGCGATCGCGCGTGCGCTGTGATGTCATGCCAATACCCTGGTGTCGTGACATACTAACCGTTTATCCTTTTAACCCAATCACTCACGGTACCTAAGGCGTCGTGATTGGTAAGGTCGACCTGTAGTGGTGTAATCGATACAAAACCTTCATTGACTGCATGAAAGTCGGTCCCTGGCCCTGCGTCCTGCTCTGCCCCAGCAGGGCCAATCCAGTAGATTTCTCTGCCTCGTGGATCTTGCTCGTGAATCACAGGCTCAGCTTTGTGGCGATGCCCAAGGCGAGCCACTTTGAAACCGGCCAGCGCTTTCCAAGGCAAATCGGGTACATTGACATTCAGAATCGTATTCGCATCAAGCGGTCCATCACGTAATTGCGCTACTAGCGTCTTTGCCACTCGCGCCGCCGTCTCATAATGAACAGGATTATGTTGAGCCAGTGAAATTGCGATGGTTGGCAGCCCTAAAAAGCGCCCTTCCGTTGCTGCGGCAACGGTCCCTGAATAGAGCACATCATCACCTAGATTAGCGCCATTATTAATCCCTGAGACAACCATGTCTGGCTCTTCTTCAAGCAAACCGGTGATGGCTAAATGAACACAATCGGTCGGTGTACCATTGACAGAATAGAAACCATTCTCAGCGCGAGTGACACGCAGAGGTTGATCTAAGGTCAGTGAATTACTGGCACCACTACGATCACGATCCGGCGCCACCACCGTGGTTTCAGCTATATCCGACAAGGCACGATTGAGGTGGCTAATACCAGCCGATTGGTAGCCATCATCATTGCTAATTAAAATACGCATTAATTTATGTCACTCAAGCAAAACTACAAGGCACCACAATATCAGAACAAGCGGAAAAACTTAACAGGAATGTGGTTATGCTCGTTATCACCATTCAATAAAAACTTGATGACAGCAGGAAAACTGATCTAAAGCATCACCGAGGCACACAGGGCGATCAAACCTGCTGGATAGATACCCAGTAACAGGATAATCATACCGTTGGCACTCATCACGACGCGCATGTCATAGGCACTGCTGATTGGCGCTGTATCAACCGCCTTATCGAAATACATAAACTTAATCACACGCAGATAGTAAAAAGCGCCAATCACAGAGAAAACAACCGCGAGTACCGCCAACCACACCAGCCCGATCTCAACCACGGCACTTAATACCGCCAGTTTGGCATAAAAACCGACTGTTGGTGGCACACCTGCCA
>QIHH01000162.1 GCA_003230195.1 Gammaproteobacteria bacterium | reverse complement strand
CATCTTGCGAATACTGTTCAAGCTTACGAATATCAACCTTACCAACAAGTGATGAGATATCCTGGTTATTTTCATCGCCCGGTTCTGTTTTGGCGATACCAATCTGCTCTAACACGGATGGGTTCAGGCGCACCACTCTAAACTGAGAGATATCACCATTGAATTCATGTAAACGTTTAACTGCCCATGGCGACATCACGCCGGGTAAGTAGCGTTTTGAGATGCCGAAATCATCTTCTAAAATACTTGCATCTTCCTGTGGTGAAAACAGGCTGAGTGGCGATTCATTAACAGGTGACCCTTTAATCGCATAAAAGGGTACCGCTTCCATCAATGATTTAAGCTTTTCTGCCAGTGATGATTTACCACCGCCCACTGGGCCAAGCAGATAGAGAATCTGCTTTTTCTCTTCTAATCCCTGCGCTGCGTGGCGATAAAAAGAGACGATTTGCTCGATGGTCTCTTCCATCCCATAAAATTCTCTGAAGGCAGGATAAATCTTGATGATCTTGTTTGAAAAGATGCGGCTATAACGAAGGTCGTCTCGTGTATCCAGCATCTCTGGCTCGCCGATCGCCAGTAGCATTCGCTCTGAAGAGGTTGCATAAGCACTGGGATCATTTTTGCAGATATCCAGATACTCCTGCAGACTCATCTCTTCTTCCTGAGCCTTTTCATAACGGGACTGGTACGAATCGAAAATAGTCATTATTCACCTCTCTGCATCATAATGGGGCCTGAGTTTCTGGTTTTAAAGACAACAAAGCCATAGTATACAAGCTTTTAGACCTTATAATTGATATCGGCCACACGTGAGGTTTCTGAGTCATATTTAGCGAATAATTCCGCCAATATTCTGTCGATTTTTCATTGTTTAAACGTGAATAACTGAAATTAAACAATAACAGTAAACTGACAGTGTGCTCACAGGTAATCGCTATATCATCGTGATATTAACTGCATAAAACAGGCCATGTTAAATTTGATGTGAGAAAATTTATTCATCAGTGATTAACAACTAACGTTTATCATTAAGCTTCCAGTTGTAATCGAGAAATTCAATTTCTATATCACCATTTTTCAGATGTTGAATATCGAGATCAGATAGATCAAGTGATGAACGATAAGCTACCAGAAATTGTTCTAGCTTTTGGTAACCACCCCAACCACGCTCAAAATCGTTGCGATACCATTTAAATATTTTAGAGATATTCAGCGTCTTATCAGCGAGGTAGTTTCGGCTGCGATCACTCAAAAAATTGCGCGTTACTTGATCAAGTTGAGCATCCAGTTTATCTGCTGTAAATGCGATTCCAGCGAGTGCTGGGCAGCCAATACTCGCACAGTTCACAGCAAAATGAATACGTGGTTCCTGATAAACACCATCAGCGCGTATCATGCCATGCTCGATTTCATCTAACGAATGGACACTACCTAGCAAAGGAATAAAGCGTCTATCCCACGGTGACTTAATCCATGACCCAAGATCTTTGATTGATTCAAGTTCAGGATATTCAGTTAATATTAATTCTACGGTCCAGGCGTTGTAGGCATTGATCAAAAAAGCTAATTGCTGCTGTTTTGGCCAATGATTAAAGGTCGATTTAGAAATGGACTCCAGCGATCTTAAGTAGGACTTCAATTGAAAACGGTCACGTGAAAACCCGTGATAATCGACCTGAGTGGCAACACCCTGATTGATTGAGATGACATGTTTTTTTAAGAGCTGACCCCATGCGGTATGATCAAAATTTGCCGCATGCGACGACAACGTCGCTATCGATAGTAATAATAACAGTGCTAATTTTTTCATGCGCCACGTCTCCATGTGTGAAAGCGTTCAACCCAGCGCAATAATTTTTGCGGTGCATGTGCCCGCTTCCAGTTACCGGCAACATATTTATTAGCCTCTGCCATGGTGGGATAGATATGAATGGTGCCGAGGATTTTATTAAGCCCCAGACCATGTTTCATTGCTGTAACATATTCAGCAATGAGCTCTCCCGCATGCTCGCCAACAATCGTTACGCCGAGAATACGATCTTTACCCGGCACGGTCAGTACTTTAATAAAACCATGTGCCTCTTCATCTGTAATGGCGCGGTCAAGGTCATCGATGCCATAAGTGGTGACCTCATATTCAACCCCCTTCTCTTTGGCCTCCGTTTCATTCAGCCCGACACGCGCCACCTCAGGGTCAGTAAAGGTTGCCCAGGGGATTACACGGTAGTCCACCTTAAAGGACTTGAAACCACTAAAGAGTGAGTTCACCGCCGCGTACCATGCCTGATGAGCGGCGGCATGGGTGAACTGATACGGCCCCGCGACATCACCTGCGGCAAAGATGTTGGGAAAATTAGTCTGTAACAGCGCATTGACCGTCACCGTTTGGTTCACAGTAACGCCTAATTCTTCAAGGCCAAAACCAGTGATATTTGCCGCGCGCCCGAGTGCTATCAATACTTGATCAAACGGGATGCGCACCGCTTCACCCTCATGATCGCAAATGAGGATCTTCTCGCCGTTTTCGATACAGAATGCCTTCGCCTGATGGCCGGTGCGCAGATCAATGCCTTCTGCTTTGAAGCGCGCCATCACAACGGCTGAGACATCGGGGTCTTCCCTGCCCATCAAACGTTCAGTCAACTCTACTTGAATGACATGTGTGCCCAGTCGTGCAAAGCTCTGAGCCAACTCACAACCAATCGGGCCACCACCCAGCACCACCAGCCGTTCTGGTTGCTCACGTAGCGCCCAGATGTTGTCAGAAGTAAGGTAACCGACTTCATCCAGGCCCGGCAGTGGCGGCACAAAAGGCCGCGCACCGGTTGCAATCACGATATTGCGGGTCGTCAATGTCTGCCCATTGACCTCAACTGTATAAGGTGAGGTGATTTTCGCTTCACCCTCAATCACATCGACACCGAGTTCACGATAACGCGCCACAGAATCATGCGGCTCAATTGTTTTTATCACACGCTGAACACGCGCCATCACACCAGAAAAATCAAAATCGACACTGGCAGATTTCATGCCCAGTTCAGTGGCACGTTTTTGTTGGGCAATGAACCTGGCTGAGCGGATCAGCGCTTTGGACGGAACACAGCCCGTATTAAGGCAATCACCACCCATTTTATGTTTCTCGATCAAGGTCACTTTGGCCTTTACCGCTGCTGCGATATAAGCGGTCACCAAGCCCGCAGAACCACCGCCAATCACAACCAGGTTACGATCAAACGTGGCTGGTTTTGGGTAGCCTTTCAAAACCTTTTTAGTCTGAACCATATTGATGATCTTTTTAGCAATAAGCGGAAAGAATCCGAGCAGTACAAATGATAACAGCAGTGCTGGCGATAGAATGCCACTTAATGATTCAATTTGGGCGATCTGTGTGCCCGCATTAACAAAGACAACGGTGCCTGCCAGCATCCCCAGTTGACTCACCCAAAAATAGGTGATGGTGCGTATTGGCGTCAAACCCATCAATAGGTTGATTACAAAAAATGGAAATGCAGGCACTAAGCGCAATGTGAATAGATAAAAGGCACCATCTTTCTCAATGCCCTCATTGATTGTTTTTAGCTTATCGCCAAACTGACGTTGAATCGAATCACGTAGTAGATAGCGTGATGCAAGAAATGCAATCGTTGCTCCCAGGGTTGATGCAAACGAGACAATAATAGTCCCGGCAAACAGACCAAAAATAGCCCCGGCCATCAGTGTCATGATGGCGGCACCTGGAAGTGAAAGGCCAGTGACGGCGATGTAGAGGATAAAGAATAGTGCAATAGTCAGCAGAGGGTTAGCACGATAATAGGCCTCAATTTCCGCTTGCTGAGACTTGAAGTATTCAATATTAAAGTACTGACCCAGATCGAAGAGAAAATATACAGCAATCAAAACGGCGATAATGACGACTAATGCAATTTTACTATTTTTCATTAAACCTGATTCCTGCGTTGCTGGTGTTTGTTAATGCCTGCTATGTAGTCGTAGCATGAGGGATAAATATTACAGTTTTCTCCGCAATAAAAAAACCAGCGCAGTGGCTGGTTTAAATCTGAGCATATGTGGCTTTTAATGCCATTAATCCCCACCCCATTTTTCTTTGAGATAGTCATCCCGCCCAGAGTTGTAACGGTAGAACTTATAACGAAGAGGGTTCTTTTGATAAAAATCCTGATGATATTCTTCCGCCTTATAGAAATCGTTAAGTGCCGTGATCTCAGTTACAATTGGCTTATTGAAAACGCCTGACTTTGCCAATGCATCCCGTGACGTTAGGGCCAATGCTCTCTGTTCATCAGAGTGATAAAAAATCCCACTACGATACTGTTTACCCACATCAACAAACTGACGATCAACCGCTGTCGGGTCTATATTACGCCAGAAAACATCGAGTAGTTGCTGGTAATCCACTTTAGCGGAATCATATTCGATTTGAATCACTTCGGTATGCCCCGTTCGCCCGCCTGCAACCTCTTTATAGGTTGGATCTATTTCATCGCCACCAGCATAACCTGAAGTGGTTGAGATCACCCCATCAAGTTGGTCAAACGGGGGTTCCATACACCAGAAGCAACCACCGGCAAAAGTCGCTTTTTGAATCCCAGACTCAATTCCTGATTTAATGTCGGAACCGTTATTGTCAGCCATCGCATTTACTCCACCAGCCAATGAAAAAATAAGTACCAAACCTGTCGCTATCACTTTATTCATCTCGCACCTCATTCGATATATGCAGAAAATCACGCTGGGACAAATGTTAATGCCAGCCCATTATTACACCAACGCTTGCCGCTCGGTTCAGGGCCATCGTTGAAAATATGGCCATGATGTCCACCGCAACGGGAACAGTGATATTCTGTGCGTGGATAGATCAATTTAAAGTCTATTTTAGTTTCAAAAGCGCCATCAATCGAATCAAAAAAACTAGGCCAGCCAGTACCACTATCAAATTTCATACTACTGGTAAACACAGCCTGATCACACCCTGCGCAGTGAAAGGTGCCATTACGTTTTTCATCATTTAACTCACTTGAAAAAGGACGTTCAGTTCCCTCTTTACGTAACACATCAAACTGCTCTGTCGTCAGTTTTTCCTGCCACTCTTGCTCACTCATTACCACTCTCTCCACTTGATCACTATTCCTTTTATTCCTGTCTGCCATGGCTATTCGAGTTATCAATGGTATGGTGGTTACAGTAAGCAACATACCCGCACCTATTTTTAAAAATTGACGACGATTCATATTTTCACCTTAAACCTAATTTAACTTCTCTCATCCAGTTAGTCGCAATGCAGTAACAAACGTTACAGCTAACTGACCGGGAATTACGATTTAGCTTGCTCAGCTTCAAATGCCCTTAGGCAACTGAGACAAATGCAATGCTGATCGCGTTCTTCTTCAGGTAAACGTGCCAGTAGTGCAGCAGGAAATGTCTTGGCACCACACCAGCAAGGCCTATTTTGACAAGTTGTAGCCATTTCTCGTTGGCATTGATTCAGCCTACCACAGAGTGGACAACGATCTTTTTCATTATTCATATTTTTTATTTTAAGCTCTTTTCTATATCAATATTACGCTAGTCAGAGAATGAGGACGCCATTATAAATATAATTATTTCAATAGTATAACTACTCACGTGGTTAATGAATTTCAGAAAGCCACTCGGTTTGTCGATATACACACAAGCAGTAAGAGGTCTAAATTATGAGCACAATCTCCGCCCTTAACAGTGGTATTGCTGGTATGCAACGTGGTGTGGCAATGGCTGAAAAGAGCGCTGCGACCATCGCAAGCGCGACCACTAGTTCTTCTGGTAATCCAATCGATGTTGCCGAACCATTAGTTGAACTTATGATGGCTCGGTTACAAGTAGAAGCATCGGCAAAGGTCGTTGAAACCATTAGCGATACCATTGGTACGCTCATCGACACAACTGCCTGAGCTGGTTAATACCCCCGCTTTATTTAATGCGCCGCATCATTATCAGTGATGCTGTAAAAAAAACCAGGGTTGGTAATACAGCGCTGAGCGCCGGATTGACATGAAATACTAATCCTACATAACTCGACATTTGGTGAATCACATAAAATGAGATTCCCACCAAGGTACCGACTAAAACGCGAACGCCCACCCCCACTGACCTCAGTGGCCCAAAGACAAATGGTATCGATAAAAAGACCATCACTGCGGTAGCGAATGGCAGGATCACTTTTGACCAGAAGACCATTTCATAATGGCCGGCATTCAGATCATTCTCTTTTAAATATTCGATATATTTATACAATCCCAGTGCAGAAAGGCTACGCGGTTTTATCGCGATAACATCAATTATTCCAGGATCAACCAGACTTGTTTGCGGCATGTGAATAATTTTCGATGACTCAACCCCATTATCATTAATGAGACTATTACTCACATCATTCAAGACCCATTGGTTGTTTTTATAGGTAGCGCTTTCTGCATAAATTAGCTGAGTCAGTTGACGTTGCTCACTTATCTCGTAGATATAAATCTCGCGCAATTCACCACTGGAGAGCACTCTTCGTACATTGATGACACGCGTTTCATCTCGCGTCCAGAATCCTTTTTCAATCTTCTTATTGAGATGGCCCGTTAACGCCTCACTGCGAATTTCTTGCGCCAGCCTTTCACTCTCACTTGAAACAAACTCACTGATGATAATAGCCACCACAACGAGTATTAAACCAGCTTTCATCACTGACCAGGTAATTCGGCCGATTGAAATCCCGGCTGAGCGCATCACCACCAGTTCACTATTGCTCGCCATCACACCTAGCCCCATAACGGAACCCAGTAGAGCCGCGACCGGGAACAGGTCATAAGCGAGTCTTGGCAGGGTTAGTCCCACATAAGCGAGTGCAAGCAGCGCGCTATAGTCACCTCTGCCAATGTATGACAGTTCATTGACAAACGCGGCAAATGAAAACAGTGCCAGCAGAATCAGCATTACCAGCAACACACTGCCGATCACGGTACGCATAATATAGCGATCCAGAATTCTCATCACTTTTGCCCTTCGCCAGTGTTTAGGCGCGCTGTTGAGTGCCGACTTTTCAAGCTCAGCCAACTCATCCCATACTGTTTATAGAGCAATATTCCAGTCAATAACAATACACTGCCATGCGTCCACCATAGACCAGCGGCTTGAACGATCACTTCACGCTCAATCCAAGTTCTTCCCACACCCATCAGGTTGCTATAGATAAAATAGACCAGGATTGCCACAAACAATTTGGCATAGCGCCCCTGGCGTGGATTAGTGCGACTCAAAGGAACCGCAAGTAAGGCCAATAAAATTGTCGATAGCGGCATTGCGAGTCGCCAGTGCAGCTCCGCTGCATCATAGCGGCGCAAATCCTCAAAGTCCCGGTGATGCTCTTTTGCAAACTGACGGCGAGCCTCAGGATCTAACAGCTCTCTGGTGGGATGTGCCTTATGTTTGCGGTTAGAGCGCACCACCTCTTGCTCCTGAATACGAATCGCATGTATTTTAAATTTTGTGATAGTAAAATCTGAGCTACCTAGCAGCCCCTCATAGCGATAGCCATCCTGCAATTCAAGGTAACGGCCGCCACTATCCTCTTTTACGAAATGACGACCATAGGCTGCAGAAAGGATTACCTGCTGGCCATCATGTTCGCTGTGAATAAAGACATCACGCAGTTCAGTTTGATCATCTGAGATATACTCGGCATAAAAAACCCCCTCTGAGCTAGTCGGTGCGGTGAACCGCCCAGACGCAATACCCGCCATCGTTGCCACCGCCTTTTCCCTGTCCTGAATCCGATAGGTCTGCTCAGTCGCCCATGGGGCGATATAAAAGGTGATCAAAGAGACGATCATCGCCACAAACAGCGCTAACAAAAATACGGTTTTATAGATTCGGCCGATACTCACGCCACAGGCCAGCATCGCCACCATTTCACTATCTTTATAAAACCGACTAAAGGCGATCAAGACCGACAGAAAAAGCGCCAGCGGCAACATAATCACCAATGCATCTAGCGTCTTGAGCATTAAGATGGTCAGAATCACATCGCTGGAAAGTGCCCCCGTGCTGGCATCGGCAAGGTAATAGACAAAGCGATTACTGAGGAAAATTAGCAACAACACCGTCACAACTGCCACCAGGGTCAACAGCACCTCTTTTAAAATATAACGACTGATGATCACGATTGACACCTAAAGCCTAACTTAAGACCATAAAATGGTGCGATGGACGGTGTAAACAGGGCTTGTTTCATGTAGACTTTTTTGGAAATGGTTTGCATGTGATGGTCAACATCATACCGCATCAGGTAAACCGAAAGGAACTAAACGGGGAAATGGTGGCCAAAATCAAAATTCAAGGCAAATCACCCTCGATGACAAACAATAGCAGGAGTATTCATGGATTTTAAAATCATCAACAGCATCATTGGAAAGCAGCGCTCAGCATGCCTCGTCGTTGGCGTTCATGAAGCTGGGCAACTCAGCGCTTCTGCCAAACACCTAGATAAAACCAGTCGTAGTCACCTCAGTAAGATCCTGAAAAAAGGTGATATCAAAGGAAAGAGCGGCGAAACCCTGTTGTTGCATATGATTCCGAATAGTGCTGCCGAGCGGGTATTACTAGTGGGCTGCGGAAAAGAAGATGAGCTCAACGACCAGCAATTCCGCAAGATTACCACTGCCGCGACCCATGCCCTCGACAAGATAGGTGTAAAAGAGGTCGTCAACTACCTCAGTGAGTTGAAAGTAAAAGGGCGTGATCTACCGTGGAAGATCCGCCAGATGAGTGAGGCGACCTGTGATGCCCTTTATCGTTTTGAGGAGATGAAGAGCAAAGCACACCAGCGCCCTGCCGCTAGCCTTAAAAAAGTCAGTTTTCATATTCCAGATACCGCTAATCGTGCCAATTGCACAGAAGCCGCCAAAACGGGCCTCTCCATCGCCAACGGCATGGCCATTACCAAAGACCTTGGCAACCTGCCTGGTAACGTCTGCACCCCAACCTACCTTGCCAACAAGGCAAAGGCGATTGGCAAGGGGAATAGTAAACTTAAAATAAGCGTACTAGATGAAAAACAGATGACGGCACTCAAGATGGGCTCTTTTCTCTCCGTGACGCGCGGCAGTCGTCAGCCCGCAAAACTGATCACCCTTGATTACAGGGGCGGTAAAAAGAACGATAAACCAATCGTACTCGTTGGCAAAGGCGTTACCTTTGACTCCGGCGGTGTGTCAATCAAACCCTCCCCTACTATGGACGAGATGAAATACGATATGTGCGGTGCGGCCAGTGTGCTGGGGGTGATCGCCACCATTAGCGAACTAAAACTGCCGGTGAATGTTGTCGGCGTTGTTCCAGCCTGCGAAAATATGCCCGATGGCGATGCGAGTAAACCGGGCGATGTGGTCACCAGCATGTCTGGTCAGACCATCGAAATACTGAACACCGATGCCGAGGGGCGCTTGATTTTGTGTGATGCCCTCACCTACAGCGAACGTTTCAAGCCAGAAGTTGTGATTGACATCGCAACCTTAACCGGTGCCTGTGTAATGGCACTGGGTAGCCATGCCAGCGGCATATTGGGCAATGATGATGATCTGGTCGATGACCTGCTCGCGGCTGGTAAAAACAGTAATGATCGCGGCTGGCAGTTACCACTGTGGGAAGAGTACGATGCGCAGTTGAAGAGTAATTTTGCCGACATGGCCAACATCGGTGGGCGCGAAGGCGGCACCATCACCGCCGCCTGCTTTCTTGCGCGCTTTACCCAGGATTACACTTGGGCACATCTTGATATCGCTGGTACTGCATGGCATTCAGGCGCTAAAAAAGGTGCTACTGGTCGCCCTGTGCCGCTATTAACCCAGTATATTCTGGATAAATGCGGTCAGTAATCAAACAAAATGACCCGCGTTGATTTTTACATTCTGCCCGATGCAGCGGCTGACGGACGCGAACATTTCGCGTGCCGTCTGGCAGAAAAGATCTATAAAATGGGGCATACGCTCTATCTGCACACCGGCTCCCCTGAACAGGCACAGCAATTTGATGAGCTATTATGGCGCTATAAAGCGAGTAGTTTTCTGCCACATGCGATTGAAGGAGACGATCAAAATCACGATTATCAAAATGAGGCGCCCAAAATACTCATTGGCCACCGTAGTGAAACCCCGCTAGCGCCACATAGCCATAGCGATGTGCTGATCAACCTGGCACCGACTGTGCCGGGGTTTTTTAGTCGCTTTGAGCGCGTTGCTGAACTCATCAATCAAGCTGAAGATCTTAAGGTGGCTGGCCGCGAACGTTTCAAATTCTACCGTGACCGGGGCTACCAACCCGAAACACATAAGATCTAAGGAGCTACACGATGTCTGACAATCCATCAAAGCCGATGAATATTCCTGTATTAAGAGATGTAGTGGTGCCTGTTGCAACGAGTCAAACAAGCACTATCCCGCCTGCGCCATCACTGCTCACCTCAACGTTGCAAGAGGAGATCGACACCATTATTGTTCAGGCGCGCGCTGACTTTGAAGCGGCTATTGCTCATTTGCAAGAGGAGATGCAGCAACGTGTTGAGCGTGAGATAAACGAATTACATGTCCAGTTAACGCCTGACGATTAACCCGTTTCAGCGCCTGTCAGACTCACTGCCAGCCTTTTTAAAGGCTTATCTTGATA
>QIHH01000266.1 GCA_003230195.1 Gammaproteobacteria bacterium | reverse complement strand
TGGCAGCAGTCACATCAATGCCGAGGTTTATTTGGTAGTTAGTACTGGTTTCAGCACTGCTCGGGCTAACCGCTTCGCTAAAGGTGATATCCACACGGGTGTCGTTAGCAGCAACGGCTGAGATCAGTGTCGGCGCTATGACATCCGCCTGCACGGTTAATCTCACTTCATCGCTGTCAACATTGCCTAGGTCATTGCTCACTTTGATGCGATATCGGCTGCCGTCGTCTGACGAATCGACATCGCTCACTGTGTAGCTGGCGCTAGTCGCATTAAGAATAGCGCTGCCGCCGCGCAACCATTGGTAACTCAAAGTACCACTTCCCGTGGCAACCACGCTAAACGTGGCGTCCTCGCCCCCTGTGGCCGTAATTGCTTCGGGCTGCGATACGATGACCGGTGTAATCTGCGGGACATTAACGTCAAAAGCAATGGCGTGCGTGAGCGTGGTAAGACCCATTACCCGAATTTCATCCAGCGGCCTCCCCCAATGATTAACTACTTCCTGATAATCCGGATCCTGATAATAAGAATATGCCAGCTCATACATAGCCATGCTGTCATTCTGAGTAATCTCTGTGATCTGCCTTCGACCATCAATCGTTTTCCAGGTACAGTCGACAACGCAAGATTCCCGGGCAAACGGTGTAACAAAATCCAATGCTAGCCGCACACTGGTTCCTCCCGGCCCCTCATAATCGTAAAGATTAACGCCACGATGCCGCATGATTTCGGCACCCTGAAGCATGGCGTTGACCGCATACAGAGAGTAGTGCAATCCACGAGGCCGGGTCACCTCCTGTCCCAAATAGCCGGGATACTGGCTACCAATGCCGTTAATTTGCACAGAGACTAGGTGCTTCCACGCCCATTCCATATAATTCAACAGATCATCGTCATCCAACAAGGCTCCCGCTGCACCAATCAGCACATTTCGCCAATTAGCAAAATTGTTTAATCCTGATGCAGAGGGGTTTCCGTCCGAATCTACTGCGACTGCAATCACTTTACCTTGCTCTATTCTGGTCGTTTCAGCTATCGATTTGACCCAGCTCCTGAACGTGTTTTTCTCGATAGGATCCCAGCCGCTGTAATTCCAGATCAAATCCGCACCATAAAAATACCCTGGCATGGTAATGTACAACTCAATACTCACGTTGTACCTAGGATGCATCCTAGTCTCTGAGTTTATTGACCAGACCCGAATATAGTTGATCGCCTTTTCCGCATAGTCTGCATTGCCAGTAAATGCATAAGCCAATCCCAAATCCCGCACTGCATTACCGAGGGCAATCGCAGCCACATAATCTCCTCTGTCAACATTGGGATTAATTTGACCGCCACGACAATCGGGGGACTGCCCATCAACCGCCGTCCAGCCACAATACGGAGAACGAGTGTGATATATTTTGGTGGTTCGCCCCTGGTAGGTCACGCTCAAATAGGGTTTTTCCGAATCAACTGGCGCATTCAACAACGCATCGGCCGATGCCATGACCTGATTGTATGCACTGAACCAAGGCTCGGCTTCCGTAGCTACTTTAGCATTTATTGCATCAATCTCAGCTTGATTCAAATACATATTGGGATGTGAACCTGCCGTAGATACTTGAGCCGACAGCATAAAGAATAATAAGGTCAAAATAGCCCAGCGTGTTTTAAAAAAAACAGATCTCATCGATAGAAATGTTGTATTAAAAAAATTCATATTCTTCTCCCCATTTTAGTGAATGCAGCTAAGGGATACCGACCAAACATAACGGCTCCCTTCACTAATAACATAGCCATGAGCAACCATATTCCAAAGCTACCACCACCGGAGGCAGGTGTGTTATCAACAATGGCTGCGGCTACGACGCTGATTGTCCGCGTCGCTTGCCACGCCGAATTACCTGCCCCATCGACAACATCGTAAGTAACACGATAAAAGCCTGTCCTACTCGTATCTACGCCAGAAACATCAATCACAATGTTGTCACTAATATCGCCACTCACAGCATCGTTCGCGGTTGCACCCAGCTCGGCATATGCACTTCCCACGGTGATTGTTTGCGGATTATCGCCATTAAGCCTGATACTCGGAGGAGTGGTATCCATCATTGCAACAACATTTACCGTGCGAGTTACTGCTGTTGCGGCGTTGCCAGCAGCATCAGAGACGCTATAAGTCACGATGTAACTACCTACGGCATTGACATTAACAGTTGCATTATCAATCATAATCGATGTACTGATATTCCCATCCACAGCGTCGCTCGCAGTGGCGCCCAGTTCAACATAAGCACTGCCCACGGTAATTGTTTGCGGACTATTGCCATTAAGCGTGATATTCGGGGGTGTGGTATCTGCCATTGCAGCGAACACTGTGACGCTAGCAACACCATTGACAGACAATCCGCCCAGATCACTGGCGTTGAACTGAAAACTGTCAGTGCCACTAAAGCCGCTGTTGGGGATATAAACTAATTGATTATTAACGACTGCCGCATTACCGAATTCAGGTTGTGAAACAATGCTGATGATATGCGTGTCACCAATATCCGGGTCGCTCACCGATGCAAACACACCTTCGCTTCGCACATTTTCGTCCGTAGCAATACTGGCGCTTGCGGCAGTGGGCGCACGATTGGCAACGCTGCTCCCAACCATGCGCAACAGAGCTCGCCCTGTAACCGTTCTGCGTGTGCGATTAGCAGCAACTTCATCAGGTCGTTCCCTGCTCCAGCTGCGATCAGGTTTATCCCAGATTTCCAGTGTAATTTCGACAGTGTCGGCATTGTTCTCAGTCACCGTGACAGGCAAGATAACAGTCACTGTATCCGGTAAACCGGTTATCTGCGGGGTAATGTCGACACCATTGGCAGTCACACTGAAGCGGGTAAAATCCAGCGGAGAGTCATCCCATAATCCCACTAAAATACTACTCACACTGGTGCCGCCAACCGGTGTAAGCGTCATCACTGGGCGCATCATATCATCATGCACATTCAACTTAGGCGCACCGATATCCAGCCAGCGGGTAATCAACCGCTTTTCGGCCTCCGGCATGTTGGCCACATGCGCCAGATGCTCACCCACTTTGGGCCAGATTTCCGGAAATTCTCGACCTTGTCCATCTACCAACACACCACTGCCGGCTGGTGGCAAGCCAGTAACCGGATCACGACCATCTAGGCGCTCGCCGTACAGAGCCCAAGCCAGCATGCTGGAGCGCGCACTGTTAACCGAGACCCAACGTGAAGGAGTGCAACACTGAAAACGAAAGGTAATACGATCCGTACCAGGCACATCAATATCCGTAAGGCCATCACCCGGTTTGGATCTTGCGTCAATATTTGTTCCGTCTTCACGCTTGTATTTATTGGTAATAATCAAATCATAGGTGCGATTGTTGCCATCCAAGCGCAGGCCGGTCAGCTGCTGTGCTGACTCGCCTTCCGCATGACAGGAGGCACAACGATTTTCGATAATGGGAGCAATATTATTGACCCAGTCCACTGCAAAGGAGCGTCGCGCCGTGCTACCTGCTTCATCAGGATAAGTTGCCTGAGCAGTGGCAATGGTCGGATAGCCATTGTCTTCCCCTACAAACAACGGCGCGCTCGCAGCGATGAAATCACCGAACGCACTGGTGTCGGTTTTGGCTCGTGAAGCAAAGGTATCCATTCCTTCGCGAGTATGCACATGACAACCCGAGCAAAATTGCTGCTCACCACGCGCCACCGAGCGCGATGTGGTTTCAATATCCAGCGCCATGCCACGCTTATCAATGGTTTGCATTAAAAAAGGTGTGTCAGCAGGTACCCGCACAATAAAGCTGGTGTCCGGATTACCCTGATCATCCTCCGGCTCTACGCCATTGCCATCCGGCTTGCGCACGGGGTACTCACCCAGAATGCGCAGATCATGCCGCTGCACACCGGACCATTTTTCAGCGCTGATATATCTGGGAAGGTCCTTGGGAATCACCGGTACAGGCATCAAAAGACGTATACCGAAAATCTCCTCATTATCAAAAATGGCCAATTCAGCACCGCTAACCGCTAAATTCATATAGGTACGACCCGACATCGCACCCCCGCCATCTTTCATATTCCATGGCGTACCATTGAGCGAACGTGTCTCCCGGTCAAACAGGGACGCGGCACCAGTGAGACCATACGGCGCACCCGCTGGCAGGCGTGGATCCTGTGTGCCATCATTACGGGTCGGCGAGCGGGTATTGTCCGGGTCAGGGCGCGGAATCCCATAAATAGTCTGATAACTGACCACCGCACGCGGCATGATTTCGTGGTATTCAGGAAAATCCACCACTATCCGCGCATCATCAGCAATATGTTCAATTTGGCGGGTACTATTAGGCTCTAGTGGCAATAACCATATACCGGCATCCTTGCCGATGACTTTCATGACCGCCTCAAGCGTGGTGTTGCGAAACACCGTATCACCAAGAGTAGAAGCCCCACCAATGGCATAGGTGGTCAGTAGATCATTGTCCGGTGCGGCAGCGGGATGGGTAAAACGACCGCTCATCGTGACAGTACGACCATCCACCGGGTGTGTAAAATAGTCCGAGGCATTACGATATGTCCGCATCTGAGAGTCCCCAGCACCAGCCTGCAGGGTCAAACGAAACTGCTCAGGGCGAGCAAACGGCAACAGGTCGTTACCCGAACGCCAAGTATCGGGTGACGTATTAAGCACCGCGCCGGCCACTCCGACGGAAATCCTGCGATGCACAAAATCAGGGCCGGGTGGGTTCACCGGAAAACGTTCCAACGCCCCCAGTCCTGTTTGTTGCCAGTTGTAATATAAAGCAGTTACAATATCACCATCCGATAACTGGGTGAAATAATGGTACGACCATTTAGTCGGATCATTTTTACCTGCAAAAATAAATGGTGCAGAACCGTCGGGGTTGATCTCAAACAGAGAAAAATTATTATTGGAAAGACGCTGCAACATGCGATCGAAGTTAGTGTAGACAATACGGCCGTCCATCAACGTCGCCGGGTGTAACTGATTGGCCATCGCCCGGTGGCTCAACACCTCCATATTCCTACCATCACGATCCATCACAAATACCTGAAACCGCGCAAAACCTTGTTCCCGGTTGCTGGTGAAACCGATACGGCCATCGGGCATAAAAAACGGGCCAGTATCCATCACCGGAATGTTTGAACTCCATTCCGCATCTTTTCCTGGATGTGCCCGCCCTGAGAACATTTTACTGTCGGGAGAAACTTGCATATCCGTGCCCGTCTGCAGGTCGTAAATAAACACCAGCGCAGGGTTCGCATAAGGTTTAAAATTGGTGGCAAGAACATCTGCAAACCTGTTGCCATTAATGGCGCCATTCGGGTCAAGCCGCATAAAACTCTGCCTCCCTGCGGAGTCTATTCCCTGAACACCTAGGTCGGTAAGAAACGTGCGGGTATCGGTAAACTTGGTGTAAACGACATAACGACCATCAAAGGAAACATTGGGGTCTACCACCGAACAAACAGGATTTGCAGTGTCATCCTCATCGCAATCCACCAGTACCTTCTCCGCCGCACGGTCACCGGGCGTCATACTGGAATCATGCAGTACTAAATCACACCCTGGCTGATGGTAGATATTGTTGGCCGCTGACAGCCAGAGGTCATTGACACCGTTCCAGTTCAGTAAATCACGGGTACCATTACGGGAGACGGGTTCCTTGCCGCGCGGGCAGCGGACATAAACGACATCGTAATCAATACTGGCAAACTGAGCTGCTCGCTGTTGAGCTGCAGATACAGTTTCAGGCAAAGTGAAAACTGCTAAAATGCCAAAAATGGCCCATGCAGGTATGATATATTTGACCAATATTATAAGGCTTCGCGTTTTATGAGGCGACGCTCCCTCGTCGCTAACTCCCTCTAATTTTAATGCTAAAGGGACTTGTATTTGAATCACTTATCTCTTCAAGTTCAACGAACTATAACAGCGCTACATGCTCCAATACCGGACATTACTCACATCGTTCACTTCATCTGAGTGAAAGAGTATCGGGAACGATAAAGGATCACAGCAAAGAGATACAGGGTTATCGTTTACAACTCATAATGAAGCCTCTTTAAAGAAGTGGCCTTGGTACGAGCAGTAACGTTAGTTCTCTGGCAATAAAAACGCGCGGAATAAAGTAAGAGAATCCAAGAATATAAAATGACCGCTTGAGTACGTTTTTAACACCGCCAGAAGAGCAAAAACAATGATGCAAAAGCCTCAAAAATACAATTGCTAATATTCAAAGACAGCTATTCCCCCTGAAACAGTCCAAAAATTTCCATCGGCACAAATGGACGCCCACGCTCGTTGATCGAGGTCCCGGTAATCTTCGCCTTCATCACCAATTTATCGTCAGCGCTACGGTAAATATCCTGTAGAAAATCAAAGCGCAGCTTGGAAGACTGACGGGTATTCAGGCCAATCCAGAACTCATCACCACTGTGCAGCGGACTCTTATAATCAAGTTCAGCTCGCACTACCACTAAATTAATATTGTTTTTGGCTAATGCTGCAAAATCGACCCCTGAGGCGAGCAGATACTCGTGGCGCGCATGCTCCAAGTAATTCTGGTAGACGCCATTATTGACGACCCCCTGAATATCACACTCATAGTCCCGCACCTTAAAGTCGAGCCGAAATGCATATTCCATCATAATCCCCTGCAACTAGATCAAAAACAATATTAACTATAAAAACAACAGGTTACAGATAAAATCATGAATAGTCAAAAACATGCGGGAAGCAAACTCATATAATATCCACTAATATTGATGAAAACCCTCTGTTTTTACAAAATTTTCAGGTAAAATGCGCCCTTTTCGAATGCTGGCTGCCACTGACAGTCTGAGACAACATCATCCGCAAAGTATCGGCTGATAATTGTTTTGCCCCTTAAGAATATATGTTTGGGGTGGCGATATATTTTAGTTCGATGGCAATCGCCGCACACAGATTGTTGACCATCATGGAACGTTTTTTTATTATTAACCAAACCTTATATTAAACATTAGAGTACTCACATGACAGACCTATCGCTTTACAGAAATATCGGTATCTTCGCTCACGTCGATGCCGGTAAGACCACCACCACCGAGCGCATCCTGAAACTTACCGGCAAAATTCATAAGCTGGGTGAAGTGCATGACGGTGCTGCGACCACCGATTTCATGGAACAGGAACAAGAACGTGGTATTACCATTCAGTCTGCGGCAACCACCTGCTTCTGGAATGACCACCGTTTCAACATTATTGATACCCCTGGCCATGTCGATTTCACCATCGAAGTTTACCGCTCACTGAAAGTGCTTGATGGCGGCGTAGGTGTCTTTTGTGGCTCAGGTGGCGTAGAGCCACAGTCTGAAACCAACTGGCGTTATGCCTGAAACCAACTGGCGTTATGCGAATGAATCAGAAGTGGCACGTATCATCTACGTTAACAAAATGGATCGCATGGGTGCAGACTTCTACCGCGTAGTCGATCAGGTCAAAAAAGTACTGGGTGCTAATGCGCTGATCATGACACTGCCAGTCGGTATCGAAGATGATTTCGTCGGCATCATCGACCTGATGGAAATGAAGGCGTGGATCTGGGATGAATCGGGTGATCCATTAAACTACAAAATCACCGATATTCCTGCAGAGTACAAAGACAAAGCGGAAGAGTATCGCGAAATGATGGTCGAAACCGCGCTGGATCAGGACGATGATCTGATGGAGAAATACCTCGATGGCGAACAGCCTTCGGTCGACGAGCTTAAGCGCTGCATTCGCAAGGGCACCATCAATCTTGATTTCTTCCCAACATTCTGTGGCTCTGCTTTCAAAAACAAAGGTGTTCAGCCAATGCTCAATGGCGTGGTTGATTACTTGCCTAGCCCAACTGAAGTTAAACCACAACCCGAAGTGGATATGGAAGGCACCGCGACAGGTGAATTCGCAATTGTTGATATCGACAAGCCTTTCCGTGCACTGGCGTTCAAAATCATGGACGACCGTTTTGGCGCACTGACCTTTATCCGTATTTACTCAGGCACATTGAACAAAGGCGACACCATTCTGAATACCTTTACCGGTAAAACCGAGCGTATCGGCCGTCTGGTAGAGATGCATGCGGATGATCGTATTGAGCTGAGCGGCGCACAAGCAGGCGATATCATCGCCATCGTCGGCATGAAAAATGTACAGACTGGCCACACACTGTGCGACCCTAAAAACCCAGCGACACTTGAGCCAATGGTCTTTCCAGAACCAGTGATCTCAATTGCGGTTGCACCTAAAGACAAAGGTGGTTCTGAGAAAATGGGCATCGCAATTGGAAAAATGGTTCAGGAAGATCCTTCATTCCGCGTTGAGACCGATGAAGATTCAGGCGAAACCATCCTCAAAGGAATGGGCGAACTGCATCTTGATATTAAGGTCGACATCCTCAAACGTACCCACGGCATTGAGCTGGAAGTCGGCAAACCACAAGTGGCCTACCGCGAAACCATCACAAAGGTAACTGAAGATTCATACACTCATAAGAAACAGTCAGGTGGTTCTGGTCAATTTGCGAAGATCGATTACATCATCGAGCCAGCAGAGCCAGGCAGTGACTATGAGTTCGAATCTAAGGTAACCGGTGGTAACGTACCTCGTGAATTCTGGCCAGCAGTTGAAAAGGGGTTCAAACTCAGCATGGATAAAGGTGTTCTGGCTGGCTACCCGCTGCTCGACATCAAGATCACGCTGCTGGATGGTGGCTTCCACGCAGTCGATTCATCTGCGGTGGCGTTTGAAATTGCAGCAAAAGCGGCGTACCGTCAAACCATCCCTAAAGCGGGGCCTCAGATCATTGAGCCCATCATGAAAGTTGACGTGTTCACACCAGACGATCATGTTGGTGATGTGATCGGCGATCTTAACCGTCGTCGTGGCATGATCAAGTCTCAAGAAGCGGGTATCACCGGTGTGCGTATTAAAGCCAACTGCCCACTGAGTGAAATGTTTGGCTACATTGGTGACCTGCGCACCATGACCTCGGGTCGTGGCCAGTTCTCAATGGAGTTCTCGCACTACCTTCCATGTCCGAAGAATGTTGCGGACGAGGTTATCAAGGAAGCTCAGGAACGCAACGCGAAGAAATAATTTGTTAGCGATCAAACCGCTGGCCTCACCAGAGGTCAGCGACACAAAAAAGGGCGGGATCATTCATAATCCCGCCCTTTTTTATTTCTGATAATAAAGAAAACACATCAACCATTCGCCTGAGAAACGCTGGTTGATACTAGTTTAACCTTATTACCCTCCTCATCTGCGGTGATAGAAAGCGCCTCCACCTCAGCCTTCCGCTTGTTAACAGCCCTTAGAAATTCCATAAAAAAAGCAACCAACACACCAATAATAAGACCAACGAAAGCGGCAGAAACTATCATCACAAGCGGGCGATCCTGTCCTGAATCACCTTTCATTGGCAACACAAAAAACCGCGTAGGACTAATTGCATCGAGACCAAACGCCAGTTGCTCAACCTGTAATAACTTACGCTCAATTGCACCCGCACTATTGAACTCAAATAGTTCCACTTCCCGCCTCAACTGCTCAACAGGCATCTGAGTGGTCACCAATGAACGCTCATGCTCAATTTCGATCAGATCAAACTCCTTTTTCATTAAGTCGATTTTTTTCTTCGCCTGCAGGCGCGCCTCCCGGCTTGTGATCAAATCGTTCTCCATCACAAGTTCTCGCTCCGGAAACGCAATCACCAGGCGCTGTTCAAGCGTTGCCAGACGTGATCGATTTCCCTGAATTACATTGTCAATCAATAGCAGTGCAACTCCATCGACACCCTCAGAGGCCTCAGCAACCACCGACACACTACGCTGTAACGCCTGCTTAATCTGCCCATCAAGATCAAAAATTTCTTTTTCCAATAACCGCCGTTCCGTATCAAACTGAGAGCGTCGCTTTATCAATAGCACCTCGCCTCTGTGCAGCGCGGCAAGCGACTGTTCTGCCGCTTCAATCGCCTGTTTTGCGCGCTCTTTTTTTGCCTCAATGGTAAATGGCATCTCCAGCCGTTCTAATGTCATTTCTGACTTTATAAGACGGTCTATCAACGCCTGTCTATTGTGAACAAGGAGCATTGGCTCCTGCATTATGGCGAGTTCGCGCCGCTGCACTTTCAGCTGATTCTCTAGCCCCCGGCGCTGCGGCGCTATTAATCGATCGTGGTCTTTTGATAACATTCCCACAATCTCTTCATGCATAACACGCTGCACTGCTGCTGGAACCGAGCCAATACTCTTCAACACAACTAGCTGATTATTTTCTATCTTCTTCTCACTCAATCGAGCAGCCTTAATTTTTATATCAAGGCCTTTATTTTTATCACGGTAAATACTCAGCACCAAAGGAATATAAACCTGATTAAGTTTGTTCAAAGATACGACAGAGGACTCCAGCGGCACTAACACCCCGCCAAGAGTCTCAGCAGCATCTGGAATATTGGTCGATGCCAACTCAATAGTCGAGACATAACTATACTGCTCTTTTTTAAATAGCATTACCGCCATCACCAGCACCATAGGAAAAATCATCGCACTGACAATCAACCACTTGTATCTAGCCAGAATCAACCATAAATCGATAATGCTAATCTCGTCCTCGTATGCCTGAGAACGACTAAAATTACCAAGAGAACCATTGCTCATATATACCAGCCCATTCAAATATATTTACACAGATAATCTTCATAGCCTAGCCTAGACAATACATAAAAACAGTACGATTAAGTAATCACACTCTATCTACCATTATTTCACCACCGTCAAATGCGAGCGATCAGGCTTCTTCTCTGGCGGCGGCGTAGGAAGGTCATCCTCTTCCAGCACCATTCCCTGCCCATTTTCACGCGCGTAGATCGCAAGTATAGCGCCGACTGGCACGCTGACCGTCATTGAATGCCCATCAAAGCGGGCATCAAACTGAATCCATTCGTTACCCAACTCAAGGCTGCGCACCGCGCTGCCATTAATATTAAGTATGATTCGACCATTCTCGATATATTTTTCAGGCACCACGATATCAGGCACCATCGCATTTACCAGAATATGAGGCGTCAAATCATTGTCGACAATCCATTCATGAATCGCGCGAATCAAATAAGGTTTGCTTGGGGTCATTTCCATGGATAAAAATTTCAGCGATATTTAAGACAAAATAGAATCCGCAACACCTCACTCTCCGCCCCAAGTCAAACAGGGAACGGCCAACAAGGCATACATCTTTAATATACTATCTAAGCTCTTTTTCAGCTTCAGTCAGGCTTGCCTGAAAGGCTTCTCGCGCAAACAGACGATCTGCATATTCCTGTACTGGCTTCGCCTGCGCAGGCAATTTAATACCGTAATGAGATAGGCGCCATAAAAGCGGAGCTAGGCTGCAATCAATCAAAGAAAAATCATCACTCATAAAATATAACTTCTTCACAAAGATCGGCGTGATCAAAGTTAGTCCATCCTGAATCGTCTTGCGAGCCGCGGACGCCTTTGCGTTACTACTGCCGGTCAAGTCTCCCAACAGGCTATACCAGTCAAGCTCAATACGCTGCAACGTCATACGGCTGCGTGCACGTGAGACTGGGTCTACCGGCATCAATGGCGGATGCGGGTAACGCTCATCTAAATACTCAACAATAATCTGCGAGTTATAAAGTACCAGATCACGATCCACCAGCGTCGGTACCGAGCTGTATGGATTAAGATCAATTAGATCTTCGGGCAGGTTATTTTTATCAACACTGATAACATCAGCGGTAATACTCTTTTCTTCAAGAACAATGCGAACACGGTGACTTAAAGGGCAATCGGCCTCTGAATACAAGGTCATTACAGGTCTTCTAGTGGCAACTGTGGCCATTTGGTGAATTCTCCTAAGTCAATAGCAAGCGGAAAAACCGAGCAAGACCGCGGATAATAACATACTCAAAACATCCACGTCACAAATGACTTTTTTCTTCTTCACTAACAAAGTGTTACTGATCTCTTTCATTTTTAATCACTTCGAATGCGGTGCGTATTTCATGTGTCTTATCTGCTGCAATTTTCATCATCTCCTCCGGCAATCCCTTTGCTACCAGCTTATCAGGGTGATGCTGACTAGTTAGTTTGCGATAGGCCTTTTTAACCTCTGCATCGGTCGCATTTTTCGACACATCCAGTATTTTATAGGCATCTTCAAGCAACATGCTACCGCCACGCCCACCTCTACCACCACTGCGTAACATCGCCTCCATCTGATCAAATTCAGCGCGTGAAAAACCAAGACGGTCACAAATATGTAACAGGATTTTTTTCTCAGCCTGATCTAGGTTGCCGTCGGCGTAGCTTGCCTGCAACTGAATTTCGAGGAAAACCCGCATCAGATCATGACGATTGAGGCATTCTCGCTTAAGCTGGTCGAGCACCTCATCTAGCGGAAACTCATCCGCCTTGCCTTCATTAAAGAGACTGATCGCCATCTTCTTCAGCGTCGGATTGAGCTTCATCTGCTCCATCAACGTGCGTGCCATCTGAATCTCATTTTCAGAAACGCGTCCATCGGCCTTGGCCAGATGCCCCATCACCGAGAAGGTAGCGGTAAAAAACGCCGTCTGCACTCGCTGGCGACCACGAAAACGCTGCACCTTACTATCCAGGCCATGCCCTAGCGCAACGCCCAACAGCGCGCCCAGCGGCCCTCCCAACATGAAACCAAAACCACCACCAAATAGTTTCCCAAACCAGCTCATTTAATGTTCTCTTTAAATCTGTTGTATTTTATGCGATATGAACAACTCCCATCCTCATCCCCGCGCAGGCCGAGATGACAGAAAATGAATCGATCAGTTCTTCTCTGCTTATTTAACCACAAGACTGCCATGATACATCTGCATCTGGCAACTAAAGCGATACTCACCCGCAGCGAGTGGCCCCACCACTAGAGCTGTTTTTTCCCCCAGTGGCAGATCAAGCGCGACACCTAACTCATCAAACAACACCTTCTCCGCACACGGACTCGGATCACGCCGCTCAAACTGAAGCCTCACCGGCACCCCCTGCAACACTTCAATGTGTGCCGGAGAATAAATGCCATTTTCAACAACCACCTCGATCACCGCACTGCCACTTGCCTGCTTCAGGTGCCGGCGCGACAGCCAGAACCACCAGACGATAAACCCCATCAAACTCAGCGCAAGCAAATTTACCATCACATCAATCATTGCTGCGCCCCCTCCGGTTTAAACAAACGCAGACGATTGGCGTTACTCACCACGGTCAGAGATGACATTGCCATCGCACCACCGGCGACAATCGGGTTGAGCAAAATACCAAACAATGGAAAAAGAACCCCCGCTGCAATCGGTATCCCAAGTGAATTATAGATAAATGCGCCAAAGAGATTCTGTTTAATATTGCGCACTGTCGCTTTCGAGATCGCAATTGCATCAGCCACCCCATGTAGTGAACCGCGCATCAAAGTGACATCGGCACTTTCAATCGCAACATCGGTGCCGCTGCCAATCGCAAAACCGACATCAGCGCGTGCCAATGCGGGTGCATCATTGATGCCATCGCCCACCATGCCAACCACTTCACCCTTTGCCTGCAAAGCTGCCACCTTGGCTGATTTGTCGGCGGGTAATACCTCAGCGATCACCTCCGTAATCCCAACTTGCTTTGCCACCACTGCTGCGGTCGCAGCATTATCACCCGTCAACATCACCACCTGAATGCCAATTTTACGCAGCCGCGCAATCGCCGCTTTTGAATCTCTCTTGACTGGATCTGCCACCGCCACGATACCCGCAGCCACACCATCAACAGCGAGGAACATCGGCGTCTCACCCTTGACCGCCAGTGCGGCAGCCACCTCAAGCAGATCGTTCAATTCGACTAAATAATCAGCCATCAGCTTACGATTCCCAAACAATACCGATACACCATCGATCTGCGCCCGTACCCCATGCCCAGCAATCGCTTCAAAGTCTTCTGCTGGCGACAAAGGCAAACCACGCCCACTGGCAGCCGCAATAATTGCCTCCGCCAGAGGGTGCTCTGAGCCAGTCTCGATCGATGCAGCCACACTGAGTAACTTCGCCTCATCCCAACCGGCTGCTGACATCACGCTCGTCACTGCTGGCCGCCCTTCGGTCACCGTACCGGTTTTATCCAGCACCACCGTGGTGAGCTGCCCAGCACGTTGCAGCGCGTCACCGTTACGAATCAACACCCCATACTCAGCTGCCTTGCCCACCCCTACCATGATCGAAATCGGTGTTGCCAACCCCAATGCACAAGGACAGGCGATAATCAGCACCGTCATCGTCGTCAGCAACACATAAGCCATCGTTGGTTCAGGCCCAAAATTGAACCAGACCATAAAAGTAATGACGGCGATCAATAATACAATCGGCACAAAAACCCCAGCAACCTTATCAACCACGCGCCCGATAGCGGGCTTGGAATTCTGCGCCTGACGTACCATTTCAATAATCCGTGCCAGCGCGGTATCTGCACCAATGCGGGTAGCACTGAATAGAAAGCTACCTGACTTATTCAGCGTGCCGCCCACCACTTCATCACCAACGTTTTTCTCAACCGGCAACGGTTCACCGCTAATCATCGACTCATCAATATTAGAGCGCCCCTCAATAATCACTCCGTCAACAGCAATCTGTTCACCGGGGCGAACGCGTAATGTTTCATTTACACCCACCTGCTCAATCGGCACATCGATCTCTTTGCCGTTGCGCACCACCCGTGCCATCTTCGCCTGTAATCCGATCAGACGTTTAATCGCCTCCGACGTTTTACCGCGCGCACGCATCTCCAGCGCCGCACCGAGATTAATCAACGCAATAATCATCACCGCCGCTTCAAAATATAGGTGACGCGCTTCCGGCGGCACCAGCGTCGGCCAGATCAAAATTAAAAATGAAAAGAGCCATGCCGTGCCAGTACCAAGCGCAATCAGAGTATCCATATTGGCGTTATGCGCCTTAAATGCCTGCCATGCGCCGGTAAAGAAACGCCCCCCCGAATAAACCATCACAAACAGACTGGCCATCGCAACCACTGCCCAGAAGATGCGCCCACCACCTTCCAGCACCGGCATTGCACCGAACAGCATCATCAGCATCAACGGTGTTGCGACCACCCCAGCTACCCATGCCTTTTTTAATAATGAACGATAGTAGGCAAACTCAGCCACCTCTTTCTCCGCCGCTTCATCAGCAGTGCCTTTCAATTCAGCCGCCTCATAACCACCCACGACCACCGCATCGATTAGTGCCTGCGCGCTAACACTGCCCGACACCTCTGCGCTATGTTCCACAAAGTTCACCGCCGCATTATCGACACCCGGCACTGCCTGCAAAATACGCTCAACCGAGGCCACGCAGCCTGCGCAGCTCATACCACCAATTGAGAGTTGAATCTGTTTTTCTATCATGTCACCCATTCCTGTTTTAGTGCCCGATTTCCGCAGCCACTATTAACTACTCATATCTCCGTTCAAAGGCATTCCAAATAGAGTGGTACCCACTGGTGGCACAGCAAGTCACATTCAATCTGCCCAATATCGCACCCCATTCAAAAAGTTGCTCGACATCTGCTTCGGGTTTTTCGCCAATTGCCAGCGCCCTACTCTCAAGATATACACACATATCTACCGCCAAAACCTTACTTAGTACTGCGCCAACCATCAACACAACAACTTTTAGCAAGCTTCTCTAACAATTCAATGCAATCATAAACATGGGCATGGGCCTGCGTTATCTAAGGTATCTCTCATGCCACATACTAACAATCCAATAATTAAACACAAAGCCGGGTTATCTCGGTTCTCAGGATACGTTTTATATTGGTCATCTGAAAGGTCTAGGCCGTATTTATCAACAGACATTCATTTGATATGCGCAGCAAATAAATATTCGATAAGATATGCATTATGAATATGCTAATCACTACCACTAATGTCCTCAATGACAAGGTCATCATGGGGCACTTCATTGTCTAAATACAGCTTTCAAACACCGAAACTAGCTACGATATTCCGAATTAATGCGCACATAGTCATATGAAAAATCACAGCTCCAGAGCTCCGCACGATATGGTGCATTGCCTAGCACAATTCGCACCGTAATCTCATCCTGCATCATCACAGCATCGCCCGCAGCTTCCATATATTCAGTCGCGCGCGCACCATCACGCACGATGCAGACATCCTCTAGGTAGATCGCAACCTGCCCAACATCTAACAGATCAATCCCGGCACGCCCAACCGCCGCAAGAATTCGCCCCCAGTTAGGATCACTGGCAAAGAAAGCCGTTTTCACCAATGGTGAATGAGCCACGGTATAGGCGACCTGACGACAGTCAGCCTCACTTTCACCACCTTCAACATCAATCGTGATAAATTTTGTCGCCCCTTCACCGTCGCGAATAATAGCCTGCGCCAACACCACGCAAACCTCTGTAACGGCGTTCCGCAGCTGTTGGTAGCCGCGACTCTGCTCATCATTAATCGCAGCTGCCAACGACTGACCCGTTGCCATCAATACACACGCATCGTTAGTTGATGTCTCCCCATCCACCGAAATGCAATTAAAGGAGCGCTCAGCCGCATAATACAAACATTGCTGTAGTAATGCCGGTGTGATATTCGCGTCAGTCGCCACATAAGCCAGCATCGTTGCCATATCAGGGCAGATCATTCCTGAGCCTTTGGCAATGCCGGTAATGGTGATGCATTTATCGCCAATCATTACCTGCCGAGACACGCCTTTGGGCCGTGTATCGGTTGTCATGATGCCATGCGCAGCAGCATGCCATTGGTTCTCATCAAACCGAGCCGACAGCAATGGAATCGCCGCTGAAAATTTATCCATCGGCAACGACTCACCAATCACACCGGTCGAAAATGGCAACACCTCATTGGTCTCACAACCCACCGCATCCGCCAGCAATGCACAACTGGTTAGCGCATCTTGATGACCTAGCTCACCCGTTCCGGCATTTGCATTACCAGAGTTAATCAATAATAGACGAGGTGTCGTGATAGACAGGTGTTTGCGCGCAACCGTAACGGGTGCCGCACAAAAAGCATTTTGGGTAAAAACGGCGGCACATTGCGTACCCGCAGCTAATTCAAAGGCTACAAGATCGGTGCGATTCGGGTATTTGATCCCGGCGGCAGCTGTCGCAATTCGCACTCCCGCAACGGGAAGCATTTCTGGTAATTCTAAAGGTAGGTTAACGGCCATCGTGGAAGTATAGTCGAGAGTCCCTCACATTATCCAGTAAGGGATCCCGTCTAAATTTAAAACTAAGGGAGCGAGGAGGTCAACTCACCTTGCCATGGCATTGTTTGTATTTTTTACCAGAGCCACATGGGCAAGGTTCATTACGCCCCACTTTGCGGCCGTCACGTACAAACGGTTCCTCATGCTCAGTGCCTTCAGCCTGAGCGAGACGCTGATTTTCTGCACCACTTGCCATCGCTTCTGCTTCAGCATGCTGAAACTGCATCTGAGGTGCTTGATTACGACGCGCTGCTTCAATCGCCTCAACATCTTCTTCGGCACGAATCTGCACCCGAGACAAAATCTTAATCACCTCAAGCTTAATCTTGTCCAGCAGCTGGGTAAACATCTCAAAGGATTCACGCTTGAATTCCTGTTTAGGGTTTTTCTGCGCATAACCACGTAGACCAATACTCTGACGTAGATAGTCCATCGCCGCTAGATGCTCTTTCCATAAACCATCCAGCACCTGAAGCATCGCCGCCTTTTCAAAATGGCGAATCACTTCAGCACCCACCTGCAACTCTTTATCCTCATAAGATTGAACAATCTCATCCAACACACGCTGACGTAGCGTCTCTTCATGCAACTCGTCATCTTGCTTCAACCATTCAGCAACCGGCATTGGCTGTGAAAATTCATCTTGCAACGCCTCTTCAAGTCCTGGCACATCCCACTGCTCCTCAAGACTTTGCGGAGGGATATAACTGTCAATCACCTCATGCACAACATCATTTCTGATCTCATTAATCGTCTCAGAAATATCATCCGCCTCCATCAGTTCATTACGCTGATCGTAAATCACTTTGCGCTGGTCGTTCGCCACATCATCGAATTCAAGCACCTGCTTACGAATATCAAAGTTATGCCCTTCAACCTTGCGCTGTGCATTTTCAATCGCCTTGCTCACCCACGGATGCTCAATCGCTTCGCCATCTTCCATACCAAGCTTTTGCATCATGCTAGAGACGCGATCTGAGGCAAAAATCCGCATCAGGCTATCTTCAAGCGAAAGATAGAAACGACTTGAACCCGCATCACCCTGGCGCCCCGAGCGACCTCGGAGCTGATTATCGATACGACGAGACTCATGGCGCTCTGCACTGATGATATACAAACCGCCACTCTCCAGTACCTGATCATGCCGCTTTTGCCATTCGCCTTTAACACGATTAATCGCCACTTCATCATTAGATTTCAGCGCAACCAGTTCCGCTTCAAGGCTTCCACCCAGCACAATATCCGTGCCACGACCCGCCATGTTAGTCGCAATTGTCAACGCGCCCGGGCTGCCTGCATTCGCGACAATCTCAGCTTCACGCTCATGTTGCTTAGCGTTTAGCACTTCGTGCTTAATACCCGCCTTGGTAAGCGCCTGAGAGAGCAGTTCAGAAGATTCAATCGAGGCCGTTCCCACCAGCACTGGCTGATTACGCTGATTACAATCCTTAAGGTCTTCGATGATTGCGTT
>QIHH01000197.1 GCA_003230195.1 Gammaproteobacteria bacterium | reverse complement strand
CTAGCCATTCTCTATGCAGACAAAGTGACCGGCTCAATTAGGCGCGCACTGGATGAGACCGAACGGCGCCGTGAAAAGCAGCTTGCTCACAATGAAACGCATGGCATTACGCCAAAAGGAATTCAGAAAGCGATCGCGGATGTGATGGACGCCGGGGTTCTGACCAATCAAAAGCGCGCCAAGGCGTACGCCAGGATTGCGGAGGATGGTGTGGATTATGCTACGTTGTCACCTGATCAACTCGCGAAAAAAATCACTCAGCTGGAAAAAGAGATGTATCAGCATGCGCGTGATCTTGACTTTGAAGCGGCGGCAAGGCTGCGTGATGAAATCCATGCGGCGCAGCAATCAATGTTGGGATTGTCTTCTAAGTGATGTTTAAAAAGAATGCAGTGGGACGTATCCGAAAGTCTCACTGCAGAGAAGGGTTGAATAGTGAGCCGGATTTTTATGACTGATGGAAAAGCAGCCTGATTCAGACTGTCTCAGAACATGATATGGAATATAATCCAGAAATAGGTGACTCTTGGGGAAAAGTGCTGCAGATAGCGATTGACCATATTGTCGAAGGGTATTGACCCTTGGTATTTTTCATTTTGTACTGCTGTTGATGTAAATCTATCCGTTTTTCAAGTTAATTAAATTCGTATTTTCTGCTTAGGCAAGCTACATTGGTGCCTAATTTTTTATTGGGGTAAATGATGGCGGTAATCTGGTATCCCGGGCATATGCACAAAGCTCAAAAGCAAATCAAAGAGGTGATGCCTCAAGTTGATCTGGTGATTGAGGTAATGGATGCCCGTATTCCATTCAGTAGTGAAAATCCTGTGGTAAAAGCGCTTCGCGGTCCACGTCCATGCCTTAAGGTGTTAAACAAATCTGATTTGGCTGACCCTGCTGTGACAGCTGACTGGCTACATTATTTTTCTCAACAAGAGGGTGTGCGCGCAATTGCGCTAACCACAACTAGTAAAGGTGAATCACGAAAAATATTAGGGCTATGCCGTGAAATGGTACCGCTCAGAGTGCAGCGTGGTGAACCTGTTCGTACCATGATTATGGGGATTCCTAATGTCGGAAAATCTACATTGATCAATGCATTGGCAGGGCGTGCGATTGCTAAGGTAGGCGATGAGCCTGCAGTAACGAAACAGCAGCAGCGTATTAGCTTGGGTAACGGGATTGTTTTATCTGATACGCCAGGTATTCTTTGGCCGCGAATGGAAGATCAGAACAGCGGTTACCGGTTGGCGGTAACCGGTGCGATTAAAAATACTGCAATCACCTTTGAAGATGTTGCGGTGTATGCCGGTGAATTTTTGTTACAGCATTATCCGCAAGCGTTGATGACACGTTATAAATTGAATGCGCTGCCGTCGGAAGCGACGGCGTTAATAGAGGCAATTGGGCGAAAGCGAGGCTGCTTGCGGCCGGGTGGTGTGTTAGACCTGCATAAGGCGTCTGAAATATTGCTAAAAGAATTAAGATCAGGAAAGCTCGGTGGAATTTCGTTTGAGACACCTGCTATCTTTGATGTATTAGAGCAAGACAGTGGTGAGTCTGTACTGGGTCTCAACCTTGTGGATGAGTGATAGGGCTCTATTTAATCCCGCTCCAGCACACTCACCACCACCCACGCAGAAATGATAAAATTAGCTCTCTTTGAGGTTTGGCTGATGCCTTAACCACACAGTAGTGGTTGAATATGCCTCCAATATCCACCTCAAATGATCAAAGAAATGGACTTTGTTATACCCCCTAGGGTCATGGCTTTCCCATGCTACGCCTCTCTAAGTCCGACAGCGCTTCTAGCGCTTGTTTGCTAACACAACACGTTGTTCGTAGGCTTCTCGTGTGATACGGATATCTTCGAGAAAGTAAGGTAACTCTTTGAGCGTTAACGCTTGAGGCCCATCCACCAATGCCTTTTTTGGTTCTGGATGAAAATCAACCAGCACCATATTGGCACCTGCAATGATCCCCTGAGCGGTAGCATGCATCACATCCAGAATGTTGTCGGGCGCGAGGTCACGTGAGCCAACGGAGTGAGATGGGTCGATGCAGACGGGCATCCGGGTGAGCCGCTTTACCACTGGCACATGAGCGAAGTCGACAAAGTTACGATGCGGATCACCCATATTGGTCTTCATGCCGCGTAGACCAAAGATTACATTGCTGTTGCCTTCGCTGGCGAGATATTCAGCGGCATTGAGAGACTCTTCCAGTGTAATACCAAAGCCGCGTTTTAGCAGTACGGGGTGTTTCTGCTGACGGCCAACGATTTTTAGTAACTCAAAGTTTTGAGTATTTCGGGTGCCGATCTGAAACATCACACCGGTTGGGTTCCCCGTCTGCTCTAACGCATCATTGATTTCATCAATATGGCTTTCATGGGTGATCTCCATCGCAACCACTTTGATGTCGTATTTACCGGCAAGCTCGAAAACATATGGTAGACACTCTTTGCCGAAACCCTGAAATGAGTAGGGGTTGGTGCGAGGTTTATAGGCACCCATGCGAGTACATTGTTGGCCATTTTCCTGCAAAACTTTCATCATTGCTTCAACATGTTCTCGCGTGTTGACTGCGCACAGACCTGCAAACACATTGAGGTTGTGCTGGCCAAAGGTAATGCCGTTGTATTCGAAGGAGCAAGTACGGGTATCATCTTTATGACGTCCCAGTACACGGTATTCTTCAGAGATGCGTACGGCACGCTCTACACAGGGGAGCGTGCTCATATCATTAATATTTAGAGCATGAGTGTCACCAATCAGGTAGATTTCAGTAAGGGTCTGTTGTGAACCTTTTACCTGATGTACGCGGTGCTCGACAGATGGCAAGTTGTTAAGGTGGTCGATTAGGCGGCGGTAATTGTTGTCCTGTGGGTCTGTGTCCGGTGTGAGTATTAAAATCATGTGTGATTATCCGATGTGTTTTCAGTCAGAATTTATTATTTTACAGAAAAGACTTAGTTCGTTCAATTAATGAGTAAGCGCAAAAAACATGTGTGAATTCGCAGTAGTATTATTTGATATATTAGTTGTAGTTATTTTGGCAAGGCTGCCAAAGGTCGCAGAGTCTTGGTATGAGCATAGCTACCGATTAGAACGGCTTGATGGTGACGGCTGAAAGTGGTGGTAGTGAAATAGAAAAAATAGAAATAGGGGCTAGGTATCATATTGACTTTTTATTCGCTCTTGATTTATGCCTAGGCCAATCCGTATTGAATATGAGAATACTTATTACCTGTCGACGAGCGTTTTGCCCCGAAATGGCTATATCGTCAGGAGGTTTATAATCAATTGGTAGTGAAAAAACCACTGAAAGATAAATATCGAGTTTTTGTTGAGATGGGGATTGATGAAGAGATAGCCGTATTTGACGGTAAAGGGAATCAAGCCCCCCTGCCTTAGGAAGTGATGGTTTTCATGTTTTTAGCTCTCGCGTGATATCAAGTAAAAAAAGTCTAACGTCACTACCGTCTTTGATTTTAGCCTCAGCGTTGCAGTTGACATCCTGCCCGTACTCGCTAAACCCTTCGATGGCGGCATCGTTAGTAAATGGTTGATTGAAGAAGCCCTAACCAGCCTCAAAAAGGTATCGTCAATGAAAATGGCCTTTATTCCCTCAACGGTGATGCCAGCGTTTGAAGTGTATCACTTAAAGCCGGAATGGCGTGGAACACTTAAATCAGTAGCATTCGTATCAGAAGCTAAATGGCCTCGTTGAGGGGGTACTGAGATTGTACTTGATGCCATGCGTTTTAAACTTCACGCTCGATTAATGGTACCGTTTAACAGTACAATCACTACCGTTATGAAACAGACAATACAGCCTCATCAGGATTTACAGAACCTCACGACTCAAACGCTGGATTATTATAATCAACGTGCAGCGGATTTCTTTGCGGGTACGATTGATCATGATGTTGAGCAGAATATTACGGCACTACTGGCTCATATCGAGACAAATGAGGGAATTGCACCTTTTACTGTGCTGGATGTCGGTTGTGGGCCGGGGCGTGATCTCAAGGCATTCAGTCAGCGTGGTCATATCGCGGTGGGGTTAGAGGGGGCTGAACGTTTTGCTGAGATGGCGCGTGATTACAGTGGTTGTGATGTGTGGCAGCAGGACTTTCTCGAGCTTGACCTTCCGGGTGAGCATTTTGATGGGGTGTTTGCCAACGCTTCGCTGTTTCATGCGCCACGCCAGGCATTACCGGGTGTATTACTGGCATTGCATGCGACGTTAAAACCCAATGGGGTGTTGTTTAGTTCAAATCCACGCGGTGATAATACTGAAGGCTGGAGTGGCAATCGTTACGGTGCTTATTATGATCTGGATACCTGGCGTGATTATATGGTCACGGCTGGCTTTGTTGAGCTGATGCATTATTATCGACCTCCTGGTGTGCCGCGTGATCAACAGCCATGGTTGGCGAGTGTGTGGCGAAAGCTGTAAATTAATAAAGTTTCTTTTAAGTTTATGTTGATGAACCATCCCGTTCTTTACTCTTTTCGTCGCTGTCCTTATGCGATCCGTGCACGTCTTGCATTACGGGCAAGCGCTGTTCAGGTCGTGTTACGAGAAGTGGTGTTGGCTGATAAGCCTGAGGTACTGCGTCAGTTGTCCACTAGTGCGACGGTTCCTGTGCTGGTGGTGGCTGAAAACCACGTGATAGATGAAAGCCTCGATATTATGTTGTGGGCACTGCAGCAGTCTGATTCGGCTGGATGGCTTGCGAGTGATGATGAACGTGTGGCTGAGAGCCAGCGTTTGATTGCTGTCAATGACAGTGAGTTTAAGCCGTGTCTTGATCGCTATAAATATTCGGATCGATTTCCTGAGCAGTCAATGGCATTTTACCGCGCTGAGGCAGAGGTGTTTCTGACAGTGCTGGAGGCGAAGCTTCAGTTTTCTCCATACCTGTTGTCAGAGCACCCAATGTTGGCTGATATGGCCATTTTTCCTTTTATTCGACAGTTTGCCAAGGTGGATCAGGCATGGTTTGAAAAGAGTCCATATCCGGCTCTTCGGGCCTGGTTAATGGGGCTATTAGCGCTACCGTTGTTTACCAGTGTGATGGATAAGTACGCACAATGGCAGCCAGATGACCCTGTGGTGATGTTTTAATCCAGCGTTATTTCTCACTTTGCTGGTGTTGATGTTTATCTGAGTCATCCTCATGATGGTCGTGATCGTGGGTATGGGTATGGTTGTGGTGGGTGTGTGCCGGGCTGTGATCATCATGCGAATGCACGTGAAAATGTATTTCACCATCGGCACCATGCGCGTGGCGGTGGGCGTGTAGAAAATTGCCGATGATAAAACGGTGATCTTCATCGAGATCATCTTTGTTTTTCAGGATGTCATTGAGCAGTTCATGAGTCATCAATGCCAATGGCAGTTCAAGGTTGTTTTCTTCCAGCAGTTGTCGGTTATGCAGGATTTTTGAGGCGGCATCGTCGGCGACGATCTCGCCATCAGTCAGCAGAATGCAGCGATCACATACCTCTAGTGCGATATCGAGATCATGGGTGCAGAGCAGAATGGTTTTGTCAGACTCTTTAAGCCAGTTGATCAGTTTACGGCGATTGAGTGGATCCATGTTGGTGGATGGCTCATCGAAGACGAGGATTTCAGGGCCATATGACAACACAGTGGCCAGCGCGAGGCGTTTACGTTCACCAAATGAGAGGTGATACGAAGAGCGTTCATCAAAGCCTTCAAGGCCAACCAGTGCAAGCGACTCTTTGACGCGTTTATCAACTTCCTCATGGGCAAGCCCGAGGTTGAGTGGGCCAAAGGCGACATCATCATAAACGGTTGGGCAGAAGAGCTGGTCATCCGGGTCTTGGAAAACGATGCCGACCTTGCGGCGGATATTAACCAGTGACTCTTTTTCGACGAGTGTGCCGTCAATATGTACCTGACCATGGCTCGGTAGCGAAACGCCATTGAGCAGGCTCATGAAGGTCGATTTACCTGCGCCATTGGGGCCGATTAATGCGACTTTTTCACCAGGCTTGATTGAGCAGGTGACGCTTTTTAAAACGGCGTGACCATCTGGGTAGGTAAAAAATACCTGGCTTGTTTCGATTGCTGCCGTGTTTTTAGGCACGAGGCCTCCTGAAAAAATGTTTTAGAACCAGCTCTGTTTGGCGGGTAAAAAGAGTCCTGAGAAATCCAGTGCAAGGATTATTACCGCAGTCACGAGTACTAGCGCTGATTTGATGTAATCCTGTTGTTCTGATTTAAATTTCACCATCGTGTGCAGTTCGCCCTGATAACCCTTGGATAGCATCGCTTTATAGACACGCTCGGAGCGTTCAAAGCTGCGAATTAACAGTGTGCCGACAAAGTTGCCCATCACCTGCATGGTTTTAAGATTGGTTTTCATAACAAAGCCGCGGGCGCGCATTGCGATCTGCATACGGCGCATCTCTTCAATGAAGACAAAGGTATAGCGATAAGTGAAGAGTAGCATCTGTACCAGAATTTTTGGGCACTTGAGGTGTTGCAGGGCGATCATTGAGACATCAAAACGTGCCGTACCAAACATTGAGAAGGTGGTGAGGATGATCGCCACTGCTTTGATGAATATGAGTGTCGCTAGCTGCAACCCTTCCCAGGCAAAGGGGAGTCCGATGATGTAAAAGGCGGCCTCACCGGGATAACTCAGTGGCATGATAATGAAAAATGGTAAAAGAAAAAAGATTACCCATTTAACACTGCTGGCAACGAAGTCATAGGGCAGGTTGCTTAAACGCAAGATACCCACCGCAAGGCAAAAAGCGACGCATGCAATGGGCAATGTTTTGAGTAGCGCGACACTAAAGACGAAGATGCCGAGCGTGAAGAGTTTTATGCGTGGGTCCCAGCGCTGCAGGGGGGATTCCAGTTTTGCAAAACGATCGATATCAAGTGGCATCGTGCCAGCTTCCGCAATTAAGTTGTGAGGCGCTTAGGTTATCATAGAACGCTGGTCGCGGGTTCACTTGGGTGAGTCCTCATTGGATGGCTTTGTTGTTTCTGCAGCCGTTGCGGTTACTGCTGGCGCGAGTGGTAACTGACCGGCCAATGCATCGGGTTTAACCTTGGCGAGGAAGGCTGCACAGGAGCCGACCACCAATGCTTCGATGATCATTACCGGAATGTGAGCGATAAGGGTGTACCAAGCGGTGGCGATAAACTCTTCACCGGTGGTGACCAGAGACAACGCGAGTACAATACCTGAGCTGAAGATGCCCATGGCACCCGCAAGGCCGCCAAAGATCATCTCTTTTTTCTTAATGTTAAAATGATGGCGTAGTTGCCACACGGCGTATGCCATTAAACCGCCACCGCCGAGCATCATGGTATTCACGCCGATGACGGTGACACCGCCGTGGCCAAACAGGATGGTCTGTAAAATAATGCCGAGCATGATGGCGGGAAAAGCACGGATGCCGAGCACCACGCCAACGAGTCCGCCCAGTATTAAATGGATACTGCTGGGGCCGATCGGTATGTGGATGAGTGAGGCGACAAAAAAGACCGAGGTGATGACCGAGACCTTGGGAATATCGTCGAGATCAAGCTGACGCAGGGTATAAGCGGCCACCGCGACGGTGCCGATAAAACCGGCGATGAGTACGGGTGCTGAGAGAATTCCGTCTGAGATGTGCATGTTATCGGTGTCTCAAATAAATTAGTGGTGTGACAAAAGGTATCTATGTATGACAATCAAGATTGAGCCTTGTAACAGCTTGTTGGCATGGTGTCAGTGAGATTCACGGTTGTTGACGTGATTTGAAGTACATGGCGACGCCAAACAGGCCAAAAATAAAGCCGATACCGCCGATGATGTCGGCCAGCGATTTTTCAGAGCGCATGGTTGAGAGTTCGCGCATTAAGGGTTTGATCGCCTTGCCGACCGCACGTTCGATTTCAGTACGCATTGCATCGTTATCAAGGTTAGTTGTTACTTGGGATGATTTAGTGTGCTGAATGTCGCTGTTATCATTAGCATTAGCGCTCTTGCTAGCGGTGGCGATTGATGTTGTCAGTGCGCTCTCTGTCTCCTCGCTCAACTCATTTTTCAGTAGCAGATACTCAGCCTGATGGCCCATGCCTGCGTTAACGGTAATGCGCAGGTCACTTTGCTTCGGGATGGCGAAGGTGAATTGGCCATCTTTATCGGAGATGCCCTGCAATAGTTGATTGTTGTCAGGATCGAATACAGTAATGGTGCTATTTTTGGCCTTTTTACCATCGGTAAAGTAGCCCTCAGCAAAAATTTTATTGCCCTCAACATAGGCGAACATATTGAGTTTATGGGCAAAGGCGGTTGGCGATACCAGCAGTAAAATGGTTGCCATGGCAGTGATACAGCGCCGCACAGGCTGCCAGCTAATGGCAATAATTGCTTTGTTTTTAGTGTGATATGCTTTCATTTGGCTGCGCTCCATCTCGTAGTACAAATATTAAATATGTGTCACTCTAAAGTCAATCAGCGTATCGGCTGTTTGGGTGTGAGCTTCAAAGTGTTTATGAGGGAAGTGAAATGTCTGAGTTGGTAAGGTTTGGGGTTTCGATTGACAGTCATCTGTTGGATAAATTTGATGAATTGATTGGGCGTAAGGGGTACAAAAATCGTTCTGAGGCGATTCGTGACCTGATTCGTGATCACATGGTTGAGCAGGAATGGGAGGTCGATGCGGAAACCGTGGGCACTTTTACCATGGTTTATGATCATCACACGCGCGATCTCTCTTCCAGACTGACTCATCTTCAGCACTCGTTTAGCGGTGAAATCTGTTCGGTGCTGCATGTTCATCTTGATCATAATAACTGTCTTGAAGTGTTGGTATTAAAAGGTAAGGCGCAGTTGCTACAGACACTGGCGGATAAGCTGGTGAGTGTGCGTGGTGTTAAGCACGGTAAGTTGACGATGACAACCACGGGTGAGGCGATGCCTGCCGGGCAGGGTGATCATAGCCATGGGCACTCAGATGAGGGTCGCAATCATCACGGCCACTCGCACGATTAAACAGCGCTGTTCTGAATGTAGAAAGGGTCTTCATCGAGCGCATCCTGAATGATGATAAAGACCCGCAGAGGAGCTGTTAACGATATTTTTTGCTACTCCATGTCATGGGTTTCAACCCACAGCACAGCACCGATTTCGACTGGATAATCGGTACCTTCATGTTTCATTGTGTTTTCGTCTTCGTTGAGTGCGGCAAAGCCCCACCAGCCTGCTTTAGGCATGGCATAGGTGAAGACGCCATTGCTATCGGCCTTAACAACCTGGGTAATCATTGGGTTGGCCTCAGGCTTGAGTTTGCCATCTTTGTTGTAGTATTCCACTTCAACTTCGCTAAAAGGAACCGGCTCGCCATTGACGAGAACGGTGCCTTGAAAAACATTGCCAGTATAAAGGCCGTAAGGGCGGGTGAGTGGCATGATTTCAGTTTTTAGACCGACAGGCTTATCCCAGCCTTCTTCAAGGCCAAAAGAGTTCACAACCACTTTGGTGTAGTGGATGATAAAGGCCTCTTCTGAAGGCTCCCAGTAAGGGGCTGGTTCGATGTAGAAGATGTTGTCACCAGGACGCTTGAGTTTGTAGCTAACCGTATAGCCATCGTATTGATCGCCATGAATATCGGTAAACTGGTGTGGTTTGATCTTGCTCAACAGGTCGCGCTTTTTACCACCTGCCATGAGACCAAATTTGACCGGTTTAGCCATGTGCATGCCGCCACCTTCATAAGGGTGCCAGAACAGCAGGTCTAAATTTAAGATGCGATTTTCAGTCTGTTTAACCATGTCATCAGATGGGATGATCATTTGAAAATGGGCCGATGCACTCATGCTAGTCGCGAGTAGCGCTGCGCCGCTGAGGTAACTAAAGCTATTTTTGATCATGTATGTGGTCTCTTTGTTGGCGTTAGTCTGAGGTTAGTATTCAACTGCGCTCTGTGCCGTGTACCTGTTGGCTGAATAACCTCGTGCCGTTACTGTCACGATAGCCTCTTTGCCTAAACAGGCAACGTTGATAGCCTGCTGCAATATTGGATGACGGTTCTGTCTCAGACGGGGTTGTAATTTATGTTGTTATTTCCCTGTTATTGGCTCGTGTGTGCTGGTTGTTTATATAGCGGCAAAAACTGGTAACACGCTAGAAAAAATAGTAGCACGATGGTGGCGTGTTGTAAAACAAGGCGGTTAATTTGTGGCTACATTGGGTTGTTATTATTGCGAGTGTTAGAATCTGAGGCCATGCATTAAGATTGTCTCAATATGAACTGTATATCCTATTTTTCACCACCTTTATTGGTTCATGAAACGCTGCCACCGGGTTTTCCAAGCCCCTTTAGCAATATACCGCATCCAATCGCGAGAAAGGCTGCGCTTGAATTACAGCATCGATTAAGTGGTGAGCATGATTGGCAGCATGGGTTTGATGAACCTGATGGCGGTAAAATGTTTGGCGTGCTGGTGGTGAGAGATGGCTGTGGCCAAGTCGGTTATCTTGCCGCCTTTTCTGGCATGTTGGCGGGAGAGTGGGAATTACCGGGGTTTGTGCCGCCGCTCTTTGATCAGCAGACGATTGATGATTTCATGCCTGATGGCGAAGCCGAGCTTGATGAGTTAGCGGCACAGCTTGATGAGCTTCAATACAGCCCAGTGTTCGCGCGGTTGAATGATCAGCTTGTTGCGCTGCAACAACAGCGAGATATTGCGCTTAATGTGTTAGCAGTGACACATAGCAAGCGTAAAGCCTTGCGTCAAAATCAGCGTGTGACAGCTGATTCGGCAGAGCGGGATGGGTTGTTGATCAGGCTCTCTTTTGAGAGCCAGCAAGATAAACGTGAACGGCGTTCACTGTCTGCTGAGTGGCGTGACAGGCTGGCACCTGTTGAGCAGCAAGTCGGCTTGATTGAGCAGCCGCTAATGGCGCTTAAACAGCAGCGCTCGCGGTTGTCCAGTCGATTGCATCGCAAGGTGTTTAAGGCTTATCGATTAAGCAACCGACTGGGTGAAGAAAAAAGTGTATCTGAGTTTTTTGATGAGCGTCTGCCAGCGGGTGGGACAGGGGATTGTGCTGCACCTAAATTGATTCAGTATGCGCATCAACAAGGGCTGGAGCCAGTGGCGCTGGCAGAATTCTGGTGGGGGAGTTCGCCGCAGGCGGGGGTTCGTCATCATGGTAATTTCTATCCCGCCTGCCGAGGGAAGTGCCAGCCGATACTGCCATTTATGTTGAAAGGCCTTGATCTGCAGCCGCGTCAGTTCACTAGACTGATATTTGATGATCCTGATGCGCCAGCGATTGTCTATGAAGATGACTACTTACTTGTTGTTAATAAACCGAGTGGTCTGCTATCGGTGCCCGGTAAAGAGATTGTTGACTCGGTGCAGACACGTCTGCGACAGCGTTATCCTGAGCTAGAGGGGGTAATGTTGGTGCACCGTCTCGATATGTCCACCTCAGGTCTATTATTG